>CAKROP010000005.1 GCA_934373375.1 uncultured Anaerosacchariphilus sp. | reverse complement strand
TCCAGACTTACCTGCAGGGACTGGCGCACATCCTCCCGGTCCATAATTTTCGCTTTCATAATTGCGAAGACCTGTTTCAGGAACGGAACATCCTTCACTTCCTTTTTCGCCACCACCGAGAAGGGCACGTCGCAGGCCTCTAGGATAGCCAGCACGTCGAAAAGCCCCTGGTGATTTGGGAAAAAGACGAAGCTTTGAGCGGTGGGGATGTATTCTTTTCCATGAACATCGATTTTGACCCGGCCGCCCTTATTGGCGTGGAGTACAATTTTTTTCAGCAGCGCGTATTTCTCCGGCTCCGGAATGTCGTCCGTGTGCTTCGCGAAATGGCAGAGTTGCCACCACCAGTAGGGGACGAAGGGCAGGTTGTATAATACCATCAGGATAATTCGTCTCATAAGTGTTACCTTCTCTCCGGCCGCTTATGCGGCCTTTTTTTGAAAAACTCTTTTATAAAACGAGTCTCTGTGTTTTCTCTTATTTAAATATTTATAATAAATTATTTCAAAAGCTTAATCTGTTGTAATAAATTATGCTTTTTTTTGCTCTTCCAACGGCTTCAATGTCTCAAACTCCGTCTCAATGGACACCTGCTTTCCCTCCAGGCTTCCGCTGATAAAATCCAGCATCATGGACTGAATCTGATCGGAATAGCTCCAGTAGGGGCTGGTGGTCAGCGGGATCAGGAAGCTGCCCTCGCTGCCGTCGAAGGTGAAGCGGTGTGCCTCTTTCACACCTTTTCCCTCATCCATGAAGTAGACAACACCCTGAAATTTCAGCGGTTCTTCAGAGCCACTCTCGTCTCTTACCGTAATTCGCAGGAACGGGATCTCGGAACCGTCCTGATTTTCCGGGAAGGCGTACAGAAAATAATTTTCCTCAGCATTCAGGATATAGTGATCGTCGCCCAGCTCCGTGGCATTGGTATCCAGCAGGCTCCAATCCACGTTCAGAGCGTCCGTCTCCTCGTCCTTCAGGTAATCATTTCCCCAGGCCTTCGGAAGCATCTTCAGATCCTCGATGTGCTGAAGCTTTCCAAACTCCTCGTAGGCCGGCTCAAACCGGGCCCGCACCTCATCGTCATTGGTCAGGAAAATAATATTCTCATACTTGCAGGGCGTATAATGCTTCTGAATATACTGGTACATATAGTAATTCCGGGTGCTTAAGGAGCCGGAATCGTGCTGCCAGGCCGGGGCCACGATGATGATCTCCGGCTGCTTCTCTTCCAACACTTCGATGGCCCGGGTCTGCATCACCTTATTGTTGGTGTTGTAGGTGCTGCTGAAGGGCATCAGGTTTTCCTTGTTCAGAATGTTGTAGTGGGAAAGCTGGTTGGTCATGTCCACGACTTTTTTATCCTTGCAGAGATCATTGACCAGGGTGTTCAGGTTCATCAGCTCTTCCTTCTGGGCTTCTGTGATGTAGATGTTGCCCAGGCCCGGGATGCCGGTCTCCTGTACGGTGGCGTACACATAGTCGTCGCTGATCGTATCCCGCTCAAATACCTTCGCAGGCATGGTCACAAGATTGCTGCCCTTGGTCAGGACCGTTGCCAGGAACAGAAAGGCCATCATGCCCGCCGTCCACAGGGAAAATCGCTTTTCCAAAGAGGGCAGGAAAATCAGCAGTACCAGAAACAGGCTGCAAATGGTGGTCACGATGATGCCGCGCTCGCCAAACTGGGTCCGCACGAAGGTGTAACGCACGATCACCAGATTGAAAATAATCAGGAACAGCAGCGCGTAGATTGCCAGCTTCTTCTCTTCGCCCTTTTTGTCCGCCGGGAAAATCAGAGCTGCCAGCAGAGAAAAGCCGAAGCCGAAGGTGGCGTACCAGACATATTTGCTGGCCAGCTCCTCCTTCAGAATATCGCCGGTGGTCTCCAGGATGGCCGCTGAATTTTCCACAATATAGCGAAGAATCGCGAAAAACATGGGAATAAAGCAAATTCCCAGGATCAGAAGTGGGATATACCAGGGCAGGATCTTCCGCCGCACTTCTTTTTCGTTCAGGCGGAAGAAAATTTTCCAGCCCTTCTCATGGAAACATTCCCAGAGAATCATGGGCAGGGTCGCCAGGGCGCAGGCTCCGCCGATGGAAGAATTCCAGGCAATGGACAGGATGGAGATAAAGGTCCAGCTCCAGAGCTGCATGGGGAAATTCTTCCTCATTTTTTTCGAAAATACGATCAGAATAAAGGGCAGCGCGAAGGCCCATCGCACGTAATAATATTTATCTCCGAACAGAGAGAACAACAGCACGCAGAGAAGCCCTAACAGCTTATTGTCAATAAAGTAGTAGAATACCGCCGCAGTCGCCATGGCGATGAGAACGCAGCCCACGATCATGGCCGGTTCGATGGACGCGTAGGTTCCGTCAAACAGAAGCTTTCCTACCGCCGCCTGAAAATAATCGCAGACGCCGTGGATGGGCATGGTGTCGATATAGGGCACGACGCCGTAGTTCAGAAGCTCATGCAGAGGCTCCGCAATCTCGCCGTAGTGGTACATCTCCAGCGGAGTGCCGGAAATGGTTCCGTTTGGCAGGGTCCAGGAGGCGAAAACCGCCAGGGAGAGGAAGGTCGGAAGGGAAATCGCCGGACGGAGATCTGCCCTGTGTTTTCTGAAAAATGCCCTGTTCCACAGCGTACAGAATGCAACCATTACAAGAACTGTCGCTTCCATCTTCGTACTTTGATAAAGTCGGATGACTGCTCCATCCCGAAGATACTCATAGTTCCAGAGCATCAGAAAAAAAAGCGGCAGAAGCCACTGCCCCCACTCCATGTATTTTTTTAGCTGCCGTCTGACCCGTTCCTGTTTTTCCGGGTCTTTTCCACATCGGCGTGCAAAATTTGCAAAGATACCCACACCGATCAGAGTTATACACTGCAAAATGGGGAAAAGTTTCTCCAGCCATAGCTGCATGCCCAGAAACGCCTCAAGCACATAGCAGAAGAGAGCCAACAGAAACTCTACAATCAGAAGCAGAAAGCAGGCGTCCTCAAACCAGGCGTAGCTTTCTCTCTGCTTCGCCGTGTATTCCTTCGTCCGATCAAAGCTGCCGCAAAGCCAGCTCCATTTTCTGGAGAGCCGGGTCAGGATCACTGCGTACAGCAGAAAGAAACCCAGCAGCCCGCCTAAAAATAAGTTTGCCAGGGTCATGTCCCCCTGCTTGTAGTAGGCGGTCCAGGTGGTATAGCCGGTAACGAACTCCGTGTATTCCGGCATCCGCTGGTAGAGAACCCGCATGACCAGCCAGCAAAGTACCGCTGTGGATGGGAGCGTCAGGGCTGCGGAAATTACACATATTTTCTGAGAAAAATACTTTTTCATAATCGTGTCGAAACCTTTCATCTATTTGCCCGTGTTTCCAGGGCATCCAGGGATACCCGTAGGGTATTTCATCTATTTGCCCATGTTTCCAGGGCATCCAGGGATACCCGTAGGGTATTTCATCTATTTGCCCGTGTTTCCAGGGCATTCATCTAATTTCTTTGTATTTTCTTTAAGGCTCCCGCCAGTCCTGCGGCCGCGCCCGGAAGCATACATACGAAATAGGGGAAGATATACTGGGATTTGGCCTCCCAGATGGTATGGAAGAAAAATCCTCCCAGGATCACCATGGGCAGGAACAGCTCTGGAAGCTGCCACCGATTTTCCCCTTTTCTGCCGATCAGAAGGCCTGCAAAAACTGCCGCGAAAACCAGAAGCTGAAACAGATTCATGTATTCGCTGAGCACCTGATACAGCTTGCCCTCATAGATGCTCTGGACAATGGTGGAAAAATCGCCGCTGTGGAACTGGTTGACCCAGAGGGCCTCATAAGTGGGCTCGTTCCACTGGGACAGGGTCTTTTTCAGATAAAACCGGGCGGCGTAAGCCGGATCCTTTTGAAACTGCTGCAGTGACTCCCCAATGGCCTCTCTGGCCATAGCGTCACTGGCCGCCGGATCGCAGTCCGAGTTTACATAAGTATCGAAGTTAAATTCATTGTACCAGCCCTCGGCCCGCTCGCCCTCCTGCATGCCCATGGCGACCCAGAGGGATTTGGGCATACCGCTTTCGATCGTAAGGCCGGAGCGATGCTCATAAAAGGCCGTAAGACTTCTGCTCAAAAGCGCAGTCAGACCGATCAAAATCAGGATGGCAGCCAGACTCTTTCCGGCTTTTCTGATCCCGCCCCCACTCTTTTTTACCGCGTCATACAAAAGCAGAATCACCAGAGCCACCAAAAAGATGCTGTAATTATTTTTTACCAGGATCGAAATTCCCATCAAAATTCCGAAACCTATCGCATAACGCCATTTTCCTTGTTCAAGAAACAGAAGCAGAGTGAAAAAGGCGCCCAATGCAAAGGCCAATCCCAGCATGATTCCATAAAGGAACGTGCTGTACAGGATGATTTGAATACAGCCCATGGACGCCAGTAACACCAGCCGATCCGCATTTTGATCGTGATACAGCTGATCGGTGATTTTATAAAGCAGATAAACCACCATGCCATTGGCCAGAGCGGTCAGATACATAAAGGCTTTCCAGTTTTCCCCGCCGGTCAGACGGTACAGAGCCTCCAGAATAGCCGCCAGACCCAGCTGGTTCGGATAGATCTGCATGTATTTTCCATGCTCAAAAAAGAGAAAATTATTCTGGGTCATCAGATAGGACACCCAGGAAACCGCCTTCTGATCGGCCTCCGGATAGGTGTGGCTCACCTGAATCCAGAGGATGCTCATACCGATTACAAAAAGAACCGCAATCGCCGCCAATGCCTTTGTGGAAATTTTCTCAAATATTTGTTTTTTATATAATATATATAGGATTCCCACAACAGCCGCCAGGAACAACAGATTTAGCGGAATCAAATCCCACCGATACTCCGGTCGCTCCCCGTACGAGGAATCCGCTGTAAAGTACGCCGTACTCACCAGACTGGCCGCCGTCAGAAACCCGAACAGCAGAATGGACAGCCAGAGTACCGCCCCGTCCGCTATCCGCAATAATTTCGTTTGCATAAAATCTCCATTCTCCATCGTAAGATACGCTTTTCAGAATGCTCTTTTTGATCGTAAATTTCGCATTTCAAAAAGTATTCAGATCAAAAAAATTACATTGAATCCGCATTACCGGGAAAGGTACACGAATTCAATGTAATTATAGTATAAAGCACTTCATTTGTCATCCTAAAGTTCCGACGGCGAGGACTCATGCGAATCTCTGATTCTTATTCCAACGGCATACCTGTATCTCCACGGAAATATTCTTTGCACCGCAGCCGAAACAGAAATTCCGACACATTGAACTTTCGCATTCCGCCGTGCGTCTCCGCCTGATACTTGTTCATGGAAAAATATCCCCGTGTCATCTCCACCTCTGCGGTTCCTTCCTTCGCTGCCTTCAGCATCGGGCCCGATGCGTCGGTAGACAGCTCGTAAAGATAGCTGGTCTGATCATGAGAGATATTATAGGAGGCGATCCAGGCATCCATATGACTGAAGGAAAGGACGATATAAAGCACCGTCACAACCGCTACGCTGTAGCGGAACAGTGGAAAATGCTCCTGATAAATGCTCCGGATCACGCCTGCGAACAACACCGCCAGCACCAGCAGCGCAAACAGCACCAGTACCCGGAGGCGGGTCAGCTGGTAAGCCTGAATGTAGAGGAACATCCGGCAGGCCGAGGAAATAATCATGATATAGGTGCAGGCGGAAAGAAATGCCAGCATGATTTTCAACGCCTTATTTTCCCGGAAAAAGCTTAAGGTCACCAGTACCAGTAAAAGATTCAGCGCGCTGACAAACAGGAGCTGAAAGAACCCTTGCCTGGCAAAGCCTGCGTAGGAATATTCTGCCGGCAGGGTGAAGCCGCCGGTGAACAGGTAGGAAATCTGAACCATGCAGAACAGCAGGTACACGATACCGATAACAGCCAGCGCCGTAATCGCCAAAACCGGCTCCTGGGTGCGGAGATCCTTTTCTTCCACCTGGGGCTTTCGGTTCTTTACAGCGCTGTAGATCGCAAAGAAAAACATCATCCCCCAGAGAAACATCAGCATCGGCCACACCAGCTTCGTCGGAAGGATGATATGACTGACCGCCTGAACCACCCAGTCGAACGCGCCTCCCAGCAGCTGATCGAAGACTGCGTCAGCAGAAATCAAAAGCGGCAGAATCAGACAGAGCAGGGTTACGCCCACCAGAATTCCCAGAATGATATAAATCGTTTTTCCACCCTGTTTCTTTTTTCCGACCTCTGCCTTTCGCGCTCTCCGGCTTTTGGTTAATTCCGGAAATACGGCGAAGAGATGGGCCAGCGTCGTCATTGCCAGATCCATAAGACCGCCTACATAGCGGAACACCGTCCAGTTTTGATCCTCATAGCCGTCATGCAGAAGCAGAATACCGAACAGTACCCAGACGGCCAGCTTATTGCACCAGATGATGATAAGATTACCGGTCAGGAAGGTGGACACGCCCAGAAGCAGGATGGCCAGCATATAGAGCTTTGAGTCCTTTTTGATCGTTCGCCCGGCCTGCTTCATCAGAAGCTGATACATGGAAAGCATTCCTGCCAGGAATACCGGATACAACACGCCCGAAAAATTGTCATACATACAGAAGACGTAAAAAAGTGAAAATCCCACCAGTAATTGCAGATGGCTGAAGTTCTTCCGCTTTTCCCATAGCTTCATGCTAGATCCCCTCCTCACTGACCTCCGCGCCGCCACCGTCCGGGACGTATTCGAGAATGTCGCCCGGCTGGCAGTCCAGCGCCTTACAGATGGCGTTCAGGGTCGAAAACCGTACCGCCTTTGCCCTGTTATTTTTTAAAATGGACAGATTGGCCATGGTCACATCCACCTCTCGGGATAGCTCCGTGAGACCGATTTTCCGTCTGGCCATCATCACGTCCAGATTGATACGAATTGCCATTTCCATTCCTCCTATATCGTGAAATCATTTTCCAGCTTATAAGTAACTGCCTGAGCAAAAACATCAGCCAGTACCCGGCTGAACAGACCGGCAATTAAAAATACCAGAATCTCCACCACAGCCGCCGGAGTCGTCGCAAGTATCAGGCGAATCAATGTAAGCGCCGCAATGCAGAAACTGTATACTGCCATTCTTTTTAAACTGGTCACATTATGCTCTACAAAACAATCTCCCGCAAGCACCGTCCGGAACATGCACCGCAGTTCCCGGATAATCAGAAGCGCAAAGATACCGGACAAAAACAGGAAAAAAAACAGTACAACATAGAATTGTCTGTATTCTGGAAAATAGTCACCCAAAATTTTCAGGGAAACCGGCAGGCTCAGGACGATTAAAATTCCTGCGTAAAACATGAAATCCAATACTCCTTTTGTAAATCTTGTCACTTTCATAAATACCTCCTGAAATCATAATATTTTATGTAAACTTACAGGCAAATCTTATCGCTGCATTTCTTTCTGCCTGTAATATTTTGAAAAAGAAAAAGCGGTAAAATACAGCTATCCTTTTCGGATACCTGTATCTTACCACTTATTTTATCGTTTTTCAATATGTTTTTATTGATTTTCGATATTATTTTCAAATTTGGGACTGCCACGCGGTCTCAGACTTGCTCATCAAATTTCTTCTTCCTCTGCAGACTCCTCTTTATTCATCTGCTCCCGCACCTTGGCGATACTTGCCACGGATACGTTCTCAGAATCCACGTTCATCAGCTTCACGCCTGAAGTGATACGGCCCATGATGGAAATGCCGTTACAGGGAATCCGGATGATGATACCCTCGGTGGTGATGAGCATGACCTCGTTGTCTTCGTTGACCGCCTTAGCGCCGACCACATTGCCGGTCTTGTCGGTGATCTTGTAGCACTTCACGCCCTTGCCGCCACGGTTCTGTACCGTAAACTCATCCATGCCGGTACGCTTACCCAGTCCCTTTTCGGAAACCACCAGCAAATACTCGCCCTGACCGCGAACCTGCATAGCTACCACTTCATCCTGATCGGTCAGATTCATACCGATGACGCCCATGGACGCACGGCCTGTGGCTCTTACGTCAGTCTCCTGGAAGCGGATACACATACCATACTTGGTAATCAGGAAAATATCCTGATCATCATCCGTGTATTTTACCTCGATCAGCTCGTCATTATCCCGGAGATTGATGGCTACCAGTCCGGACTTCTTCACGTTGGCGTATTCGCGGATGGAGGTCTTCTTTACCAGACCGTTCCTGGTGGCCATAAAGAGGTACTTGCCCTCCTCGTATTCTTTGATCGGGATGACTGCCGTGATTTTCTCACCCGGCTGCAGGGACAGCAGGTTGATGATGGCGGTTCCCCGTGAAGTTCTGCTGGCCTCGGGAATCTCGTATCCCTTCAGGCGGTACACCTTACCGGTATTCGTGAAGAACATGATATAATGATGGGTTGTGGTCATCATCAGATCCTCAATGTAATCCTCATTGATGGTCTGCATGCCCTTGATACCCTTGCCGCCGCGGTTCTGACTCTTGAAGTTATCGGTGGTCATACGCTTGATATACCCTAAGTTTGTCATGGTGATGACCACATCCTCTTCCGGAATCAGGTCCTCCATGGACAGATCAAACTCGTCAAAGCCGATGCTGGTCCTGCGGTCGTCGCCGTATTTGTCAGCGATTACCATAATCTCCTCTTTGATGACGCCCAGCAGCTTCTTCTCATCCGCCAGAATGCCCTTTAAGTAATCGATCTGCTCCATCAGCGACTTGTACTCTGCTTCCAGCTTCTCTCTCTCCAAACCGGTCAGTGTGCGCAGACGCATATCTACGATGGCCTGAGCCTGTACATCGTCCAGTCCGAAGCGCTCCATCAGCTTCTGCTTTGCCTCCGGCGTGGACTGGGAGCCGCGGATGATCTTGATTACTTCGTCGATATTGTCCAGGGCGATGAGCAGACCCTTTAAGATGTGGGCGCGCTCCTCGGCCTTATTTAAGTCGTATTTGGTACGGCGGGTAACCACGTCCTCCTGGTGAAGCAGGTAATACTTCAGCATATCCAGAAGATTCAGAACCTTCGGCTCCTTGCCTACCAACGCCAGCATGATCACGCCGTAGGTATCCTGCAGCTGGGTATGCTTGTACAGCTGATTCAGGATTACGTTGGCATTGGCGTCCTTGCGAAGCTCAATGTTGATCCGCATGCCCTCGCGGCTGGACTCATCACCGATGTAGGTGATGCCGTCGATGCGCTTTTCTTTTACCAGCTCGGCAATCTTCTCGATGAGCCGCGCCTTATTAACCATATAGGGAAGCTCCGTTACCACAATGCGGCTCTTGCCGTTGCTCATGGTCTCGATGTTCGTCACGGCACGCACGCGGATCTTACCACGTCCTGTCCGATATGCTTCCTCGATGCCTCTGGTTCCCAGAATCTCCGCGCCTGTGGGGAAATCCGGTCCCTTGACAATCTTCAGGATCTCTTCGATGGTGGTATCCCGATCCTCCTCGATCCGATTGTCGATGAGCTTCACCACAGCCTTAATAACCTCGCGCAGGTTGTGCGGCGGAATATTGGTGGCCATGCCGACCGCGATACCCGTGGTACCGTTGACCAAAAGATTCGGAAAACGGGAGGGCAGCACAGAGGGCTCCTTCTCGGTCTCATCGAAGTTCGGTACGAAATCTACGGTATTTTTATTGATATCCGCAAGCATTTCCATGGAAATCTTGCTTAAGCGGGCCTCGGTATATCGCATGGCCGCAGCGCCGTCGCCGTCCACGGAACCGAAGTTCCCGTGACCGTCTACCAACGGATAACGGGTGGACCAGTCCTGAGCCATATTGACCAGGGCTCCGTAAATGGAGCTGTCGCCGTGGGGGTGATATTTACCCATGGTATCGCCGACGATACGCGCGCACTTTCTGTGGGGCTTATCCGGTCCGTTATTCAGCTCGATCATAGAGTAGAGCACTCGCCGCTGTACCGGCTTTAAGCCGTCCCGGACATCCGGAAGGGCACGGGCCGCAATAACGCTCATGGCATAATCGATATAACAATCTTCCATGGTCTTTTTCAAATCCACGTCATGGATTTTGTCAAAGATATTGTCTTCCATTTTCTATTCTCCCTTGTTAGATTGCGTACGTTCAGCCGCGCCATTCGCAAAACCGCTCCTTCGGAGCTCCCCGCTGCTACGCAGCTCTTTTTGCTCATACCATGGCGCTCATCTCATGGGTCCATACAGGCAGATTCTTATGCAAGCATAAAATCTGCCTGCACAGACCCATGGCTGAACTGTTAAATGTCTAAGTTTTTAACGAATTTCGCGTTTGTCTCGATAAATTCACGTCTTGGCTCCACCTTATCGCCCATCAGTGTATTGAAGGTCAGATCGATCTCAGCGGAATCTGCGTCTTCCATGGTCACACGTCTGAGGATACGCTTCTCCGGATCCATGGTGGTCTCCCAGAGCTGCTCGGCGTCCATCTCGCCAAGTCCTTTATAACGCTGGATCTTGTTATTCTGATCGCGGCCGACCTCATTCAGGATGTCAGCCAGCTGCTCATCACTGTAGGCGTACCATACCTTTTTATTGCGCTCCAGCTTGAACAGAGGCGGCTGTGCCAGATAGACATAGCCCTCTTTGATCAGATCCGGCATGAATCTGTAAATAAATGTAAGAAGCAAGGTGCTGATATGAGCGCCGTCCACATCGGCATCGGTCATCAGGATGATCTTGTGGTAACGGAGCTTGGTAATATCAAAATCTTCGTGGATACCCGTACCAAAGGCGGTGATCATAGCTTTGATCTCGGCATTGGCATAAATCTTGTCAAGACGCGCCTTCTCCACATTCAGGATCTTACCTCGAAGCGGCAGAATGGCCTGGGTCGCACGGGATCGGGCTGTCTTTGCGGATCCGCCTGCGGAATCTCCCTCTACGATGTAGATCTCGCAGTTCTCCGGATTCTTATCGGAGCAGTCCGCCAGCTTTCCGGGCAGGGCCATACCATCGAGAGCGGTCTTTCTTCTGGTCAGGTCGCGGGCTTTTCTCGCTGCCTCACGGGCACGCTGGGCCAGAATGGATTTTTCCAGAATCACCTTGGCTACCATGGGGTTCTGCTCCAGGAAAATCATCAGCTGTTCGGAAACCACATTATCCACGGCTCCGCGGGCTTCGCTGTTGCCCAGCTTCTGCTTGGTCTGACCCTCGAACTGGGGCTCGCCAATCTTAATGCTGATGATAGCGGTCAGTCCCTCGCGGATATCATCGCCGTTCAGACTGGGCTCATTGTCCTTTAAGAGCTTATTTTTCCGCGCATAATCGTTAAAGGTCTTGGTCAGCGCGTTTTTGAAGCCGGTCAGATGGGTACCACCCTCCGGGGTATTGATGTTATTTACAAAGCTGTAGCAGTTCTCCGTATAAGAATCATTGTGCTGCAGCGCCACCTCTACAACCACATCATTTACCGTACCCTCGCAGTAAATGATCTGATCGTACAGGGCCGTCTTTGATCGGTTCAGGTAGCTTACAAACTCCTTGATACCGCCCTCATAACAGAACTCCTTCTTGTACTGGGGCTCCTGGCGATCATCACGGAGAATGATATTCAGGCCCTTGGTCAGAAAAGCCATTTCCCGCAGACGTACCTTCAGCACATCATAGTCGTAAACAGTCTCCTCAAAGATCTCTTTATCCGGCAGAAAGCTTACCTGGGTACCGGTTTTCTCCGGATCGCATTCTCCGATTACCTTCAGCGGCTCTACCACATGACCTCTCTCATACCGCTGGAAATAAATCCTGCCCTCGCTGCAGATACGAACCTCCAGCCATTCGGAAAGAGCATTGACTACGGAGGCTCCTACGCCGTGCAGACCTCCGGAAACCTTATATCCTCCACCGCCGAACTTTCCGCCTGCGTGAAGCACGGTAAAGACCACCTCTACCGCCGGAATGCCGGCCTTGTGATTGATTCCCACCGGAATGCCGCGTCCATCGTCAATAACTGTAATGGAATTATCCTTCTGAATCGTCACGTCAATATTTTTGCAGAAGCCTGCCAGGGCCTCATCCACGGAATTGTCTACAATCTCATAAACCAGATGATGAAGTCCACGGGAGGAGGTGCTTCCAATGTACATACCAGGTCTCTTCCGGACTGCTTCCAGTCCTTCCAAAATCTGGATTTGATCTGCTCCGTATTCTGCGCTCATTTCCAATCCTCCTATTGCTTATTTTAAGTTCCTAATTTCCGCTGTATACAGCGCCCTCGACCACACGGAAAACCCGGTTGATCGAAAACCTGTGATTTACAAACTCATCCAGACCCGTACAGGTAATCATGGTCTGAATATCATGAATACTGTCTAATAAATAGTTTTGCCGGTTATGATCCAGTTCAGACAACACATCGTCCAAAAGTAAAACCGGCGTATCGTGAATCACCTGTTTGACCAGTTCAATCTCCGATAACTTCAGGGAAAGGGCCGCTGTCCGCTGCTGTCCCTGGGAACCGAATTTCCGAATATCGACGCCGCCGATGGCGAACATCAGATCGTCCCGATGAGGACCCACATTCGAGGTCTTCATGCGGATATCCCGATCCCGACTCCGGGTAATCGCATCGTAAAGCTCCTCCGCTCCCACATGTTTCTCGTAGGAAAGCGTCAGTTCCTCTTTACCGCCGGAAAGCTTTTCATGGATTCCGCGAATGATTTCTCCCAGAGACTCAATAAACGCATTTCTGCTTTCAATGATCTTTTTACCATATTCTGCCATCTGTATATCCCAGATATCCAACGTATCCTTAAGCTCGGGCCGGAAGCTCAGATCCTTTAAGAGCTTATTGCGCTGCACCACGATGCGGTTGTAGTTGGCCAGATGGTGAAGATATACTTTGTCAAGTTGACATAACTCCATATCCAGGAATCTGCGGCGCTCCCCGGGACCCTGTTTGATAATGCTTAAGTCCTCCGGAGAAAAAAATACGAAATTGGCAATGCCGAAAAGCTCGCTGGCCTTCCGAATCGGTACCCCATTGATAGCGATGCCCTTGGTCTTGTTTTTCTTCAGATGAATATCAATCTGATATTCGATCTCACCCTTTTTCACAAAGGTTCGAAGATGCCCTTCGTCCTCGCCGAAAAGAATCATATCCCGATCCCGGCTGCCCTTGTGGGATTTAGTGGTTCCGCTCAAATACACGGCTTCCAGTATATTCGTCTTTCCCTGCGCGTTGTCGCCGTAGAAAATGTTGGTTTTTGCATCAAAATGAAGCTGTAATTCCCTGTAATTTCGGAAATTCTTCAGTTCCATGGATTCAATGATCATACGATTTTATAATCCTGTCCCTGATAGGTAAAAATATCGCCCTTGTGGAGCTTGCGGCCTCTGCGCTCCTCCACTTCGCCGTTTACCTTTACATTGCCGTCCACGATCTCATACTTAATATCCGATCCCAGGGAAAGGATACCGGCCAGCTTCATGGCCTGGCCCAGCCGGATAAATTCATCGCGGATTGCTACTTCGATATATTCCATAATATCTCCTTTATACAGAAGCGCTGCTGAAGTTTACCGGAAGAATCAGATAAATATAAGATTCCTTCTCATCCCGGATAAAGCAGGGCGCTTTGGGATTTACCAGATATAAGGTCACCATTTCGTCGTCGATGACGCGCAGGGCGTCGATCAGAAACTTCGGATTGAAGCCGATCAGAATGTCCTTGCCCTCTTTTTCTATGACGACCTCCTCGTTCATGGAACCCACGCCGGAGGTCAGCTTCAGGCGCATTTCTCCATCCTCGATCTGGATGATGATGGGCTTCTTGTCACTCTCGCGGATCAGCAGGGTCGCACGATCGATACAGTTCAGAAGCTCCTTCTTATTGACCTTTACCTTGGTCTCATAATCCGTGGAAAGCATCTGCTCGATGCGGAAATACTCGCCCTCGATCAGGCGGGATACCACGGTGGTCTCATCAAACTCAAATACGATGTGATTCTTGGTGAAGAACAGATTCACCAGAGCGTCCAGCTCGCCGGAGAGAATCTTGCTGACTTCGATCAGAGTCTTACCGGGTACGATCACCTTTCTCGGCTGATATTCCTCTTTCAGCTCCAGATTTCGGATGGATACACGATGACCGTCCAGAGAAACCACCTTTAAGTGACTGCCGCTGATCTCAAAGAGCTCGCCGGTCATCATTTTATTACTTTCATTATCAGAAATAGAAAAAATAGTCTGTTTAATTACTTCCCGGAGACTGAACTGAGAAACTACCACCGGCTCCGCTTTTTCAATATAAGGAAGATAAGAGAAATCCTCACCGGATTTTCCTGCGATGCTGAAGCGTGCTTTTTCACAGCAGATCAGCATCTGAAAATTAGCGTCGGTTTCGATGGTAACGTCATTGTCCGGAAGCTTTCTTACGATTTCGGAAAAAATCTTGGCGTCAATGGCAATGATTCCTTTTTCCTGGATATCTCCTTCGATCACGGTTTCAATACCCAGCTCCATATCGTTGGCTGTCATTTTGATCTGTCCTGCAGATGCATCAATCAGAATGCATTCCAGAATGGACATGGTTGTCTTGGAAGGAACTGCTTTCAAAACAATATTAACACCCTTTAAAAGGTCTGATTTTTTGCAGACAAACTTCATAATGTGTATAACTCCTTTCAGATGTTCCCCGGAGGGGGATATAGATAAATATATAAAATAATCCGTCGTATCCGTAGTAGGGACTGTGAATATGTTGATAAGTGGTCTGAGCCCTTTAAAATTAAGGCTTCAGGCAAAGGATAACTATGTGAAAAAGTACTGTATAACTGACCTTGAACGGAAGGGGTTATACACATGGCCCAAACCGGTGAAAAGTTTTCCCCACAGGATCAACATACTTGTCCACAGCAAAATGTTGATAAGTCCGCGGATCAGTTGGGGCTTATCTTTTTCCGGATGGTTCCGATGGTGCGGATAGTGGAATCATTGCTCTGCAGTTCCTTTTCGATTTTCTCAACCCCGTGCATGACTGTGGTGTGGTCGCGGCCCCCCATGATGTCGCCGATTTTCTTCAGCGTCGTACCGTTTTCCTTGCAGAGGTACATGGCAATCTGACGGGGGTAGGCGATATTGGCGGTACGCTTGTTGCTGTAGATGTCGGCGGGCGTAATATGGAAATGCTCCGCCACGATCTCGATGATCAGCTCCGGCGTCACTTTCCGGCTCTCGCCCGGAGAAATAATATCCTTGATGGCTTCCTCAGCCAGCAGCATATCGATAGGCCGTTTTTCCAGGGTGGAAAGGGCGATCAGACGGTTGAAGGCACCCTCCAGCTCACGGATGTTGGACTTGATATTCGTAGCGATATAGGTAATGATGTCGTCGTCGATATGATAGCCTTCCAGTTCTTCTTTTTTCCGCAGGATGGCCATTCTGGTCTCGAAATCCGGGGAAGACACATCGGCGATCAGACCGCATTCAAAACGGGTCCGCAGACGTTCCTCCAGCGTCTCAATATCCTTGGGTGGCCGGTCACTGGAGATGATGATCTGCTTATTGGCCGTGTGAAGGGCATTGAAGGTATGGAAGAATTCCTCCTGCGTACTCTCCTTACCGATGATGAACTGCACGTCGTCGATGAGCAGTACGTCGATATTGCGGTATTTCTCACGGAAGCGGGTCATACCGGAGGGATCGCCCATTCGCAGGGTTTCGATCAGCTCGTTGGTGAAGTACTCACTGGTGACGTAAAGTACTTTCATATTGGGATTTTCCTTTAAAATATGGTTGGCAATGGCGTGCATCAGATGGGTTTTTCCCAGTCCTACGCCTCCATGCAGGAAAAGCGGGTTATACACTTTACCGGGTGTCTCGGCGACGGCCAGGGACGCGGCATGGGCAAATTTGTTGTTGCTGCCGACCACGAAGGTGTCGAAGGTAAACTTCGGGTTGATATTGGATTTTTCAAAATCCGGACTGTTCACCGGGCGCTCTGCGGGCGCAGCGGCAGAAGAAGCAGGCACTTCCGCATTTTTCTGCTCCATGGCTTCTTTCTCGGTGATGAATTCTATTTCGTATTTCTCGCCGGTAAATTCGGCAATGGCCACAAAAATCGGCGTCTTAAATTTGGAATTCAGATACGTAATCATCTGTTCCCCCATGGGAACGATGATCTTCACTACATGATTGTCGGTGCTGTAGACCGTCAGTGGGAGCAGCCAGGTCTCAAAAGAAATATCCGAAAGTTCATGTTCCTTCCGGACGTGTTCAAGAATTTCGCTCCATTTTTCTTTTATCAGATTCATCATTTATCTCCTCAGTGCCCAAAAAGAGCAATTTATCCTATAATCAATAATATACCAAATCAGAATTGCGATCAAGCAGAAAAATCAGGTTATCCACTTATTATCCACATTTTATCCACATCTTGTGGATAACTCGAAAACAGCCACAAGATATATAAAATCCGGGAAGAAAATGAATTTTAGCGCCAAATTGCTTGACTTTATGGGCTTTTATGAATATAATTGAAATGATATTTTGTAGATAGGAGGTGTAGGCACCATGAAGATGACATTTCAACCGAAGAAAAGATCCAGAGCAAAGGTTCACGGATTTAGAGCTAGAATGAGCACTCCTGGCGGAAGAAAGGTATTAGCTGCCAGAAGATTAAAGGGAAGAAAGAAATTATCCGCGTAGGCCGCATATATGTGGCCTTTTTTTCTCTTTAAGTTTGTAGAGACTTTAAGTGGAGAGTGTATGAGGTATCCGCATTCAGAATCTTTGAAAAAGAACCGGGATTTTCAGCTTTTATATAAGGAAGGAAGGTCCCGTGCCAACCGTTATCTGGTACTATATGTGAAGGAGAACGGTCTGGAGAAGAATCGTCTCGGTGTTTCTGTCAGCAAAAAGGTTGGCAACAGCATTGTGCGGCACAGAATCACCAGATTGATTCGGGAAAGTTACAGACTGCATGAAGACATGTTCAATAGTGGTTTGGACATGGTAGTCATCGCAAGGGTCAGCGCGAAGGATCGGGGAATGAGAGAGATCGAAAGCGCGCTGCTTCACTTGGGAAAGCTTCAGGGAGTTTTAAAAGAAGAATGAAAATTGTATTGATCAGATTGATTCAATTTTATCAGAAATATCTATCGCCGATGAAACGTACAAAGTGTCCTTATTATCCCAGCTGCTCGCAGTATGGTCTGGAAGCCATTCAGAAATACGGAGCTGTCAAAGGAAGCGTTCTTGCCGCCTGGAGAATTTTAAGATGCAACCCGTTTTCCAGTGGTGGATATGATCCCGTACCATAGTTAAGGAGGATTCATTCATTGACAGGTTTATTTTTGACCCGGAACGCGACGCCGATTTTGAGCCAGTTTGCGGCAATTCTGGGATGGTTGATTGAGCGTATTTTTGATTTACTGTATTCCATGGGAACACCCAGCGTAGGTCTGGCCATTATTTTATTTACCATTGTGGTATACACTCTGATGATTCCGCTGACTTATAAGCAGCAGAAGTTTGCCAGAATGTCTGTCCGCATGAATCCGGAGATTCAGGCCATTCAGAAGAAGTATCAGGGCAAGCAGGATCAGGTATCCATGGTAAAGATGCAGGACGAGATGAAGGCTGTGTACGCAAAGTACGGCACATCCCAGACGGGAAGCTGTCTGCCGCTTTTGATTCAGCTGCCGGTTCTGCTGGCTGTATACCGGGTGGTATACGCAATTCCGGCCTACGTAGATAAGGTAAAAGCGGCTTACTATCCGTTGGTTACCGAACTGATGAACAGCAAGGGCGCGCAGGATGTGATCATGGGTCTGAAGAGCGCGGCGCAGTTCAAGAAGCAGGGTTTTACCGAGAACACCATCATCGACGTACTGAACAAAGCATCCACCGCAGAGTGGGACAGCGTAGCAGTTGCATTTCCGGACTTAAGCTCCGTTATGGAGACCGCGCGTCAGACTCTGGATGGTTTTAATAATTTCTTTGGACTGAATATTGCCAATTCCCCGTGGTACAGCGCAAAGCAGTATCTGGGTGAGCATAATTATCTGTTCCTGCTCGCGGCTATCGCGATTCCGGTACTGGCAGGTTTGACACAGTGGGTAAGCGTCCGTCTGATGCCTCAGGCAGCAGCCAATGCGAACGGCGATGATTCCAACAACGAGATGATGCAGTCCATGAAGATGATGAATAACTTCATGCCGCTGATGTCCGTATATTTCTGTGCGGTGCTTCCCGTAGGTGTGGGTCTGTACTGGGTGATGAGTGGTGTGGTTCGTATGGTCCAGCAGCTCGTGATTAACAAGTATCTGTCCAAGATGGATATTGATGAAGAAATCAAGAAGAACATCGAAAAATATAACCGCAAGCGCGAAAAGGACGGTCTGCCGCCCGAGAAGCTGAACAACGTGGCAAGATCCAGCGCAAAATCCGTGAATAAAAAACCGGAGCTGAGTGCCGCAGAGCGCGCAAAGCAGATTCAGGATTCTACCGAATTCTATAAGAACACTGAGGCAAAGCCGGGAAGTCTGGCAGCCAAGGCAAGAATGGTAGAAAAGTTTGACGAGAAGAACAAGAAGAAATAAAAGACGGGGGTGTCTGATATGGAAAGTATTGAGGTTTCCGCAAAAACAGTCGAGGATGCGGTTCTGGAAGCAGCGATTCAGCTTGGAACCACCAGAGACAAGGTCGCTTATGAAGTAATCACACAGCCCACATCCGGTTTTCTTGGAATCGGCGGAAGAAAGGCTGTTATTCGTGCCCATCAGAAATCCGATGAGGAGATTGAGGCCAAGCTGAAGGCTGATAAAGAGATGGAGAAGCTTCTGGAGCGTGTCAATGAGAAAAAAGAGACTCCGAAGCCGGTTGAAGCGGTAAAGAAGGCAGAAGTGCCGAAGAAGCAGGAGAAGCCTGCAGAAGTAAAGAAACCGGCTGCACCGAAGACTGAGGTACCGAAGGCAAAACCGGAGGTAAAGAAAGAGGAGAAGAAGGAAGCTTCCGCTCCCGTATCGGTTCCGAAGCCGGAGAAACCGGCTGTTCCGGTAGATACCGCGCCGGTTGAGAAGTTTCTGAAGGATGTATTTGGCGCCATGGGTATGGAAGTGACCGTAGCTATCACTCAGAATCCCCAGGAGAGAGAAATGAATATCACCCTGGACGGTGCGGATATGGGCGTTCTGATCGGTAAGAGAGGTCAGACACTGGATTCTCTTCAGTACCTTTCCAGCCTGGTGGTTAATAAGAATACCGAGGATTATATCCGTGTAAAGGTGGATACCGAGAATTACCGGGAACGCAGAAAGGCAACTCTGGAAAATCTGGCAAAGAACATTGCCCAGAAGGTAAAGAGAACCAGAAAACCGGTATCCTTAGAGCCCATGAATCCCTATGAGAGACGGGTGATTCATTCCGCGCTTCAGAATGACAAGTTTGTATGCACGCATAGCGAAGGTGAGGAGCCTTATCGCCGCGTGGTGGTTACCTTAAAGGAAGGCGTAAAGCTGGACAACTACGGTAACCGGAACAGAGGACGTTATAATCGAAATTATAATAAGAAAAAGGAACGCTAAGGCGTTCCTTTTTCTCTAAACGGAGTTAAGATAGGACATGAATCATACAGATACGATAGCAGCAGCTGCGACGGCCATGGGAAGCGCCGGGATCGGCATTATACGAATCAGCGGTCCGGACGCCTTTGCGGTGTTGGAGAAAGTATTCCGACCGAAAAATGAAAAAAAGGTAATGAGTGAACAGCCTGGTTATACGGTGCATTACGGCATGGCCGTGGATGGCGAACAGGTACTGGATGAGGTGCTGGTGATGCTGATGCGTGGTCCCCACAGCTATACGGCGGAGGATACGGCGGAGATCGACTGTCACGGCGGACGGCTGGTAATGCAGAAGATTCTGGAGGCTGTGTTGAAAAATGGCGCCAGAGCCGCGGATCCGGGGGAGTTTACCAAGCGGGCATTCTTGAACGGACGGATAGATCTGTCCCAGGCGGAGGCCGTCATGGATTTGATTCAGTCGAAAAATGAAATGGCTCTCAAATCATCCCTGGCCCAGCTTAAGGGAACTGTGCGGCAGGAGATCGGGAAGCTGCGGGCACAGCTTCTGTATGAGATGGCTTTTGTGGAAGCAGCACTGGATGATCCGGAGCATATCAGCCTGGATGGGTACAGCGAGGAGCTTCTGGAAAAAATGCGGGGAATTGCCGCAGAGGTGGAGAAGCTGCTGAAAAGTTCAGAGAGTGGACGGATGCTGAAGGAAGGAATCAAGACCGTTATCCTGGGCAAGCCCAACGCGGGAAAATCCTCCCTTTTAAATGTACTTCTGGGGGAGGAACGCGCCATCGTAACCGAGATTGCCGGAACCACCCGGGATGTGCTGGAGGAGCAGCTGCAGCTCGGGGAGGTATCTTTGCAGCTTCTGGATACGGCTGGAATCCGTTCCACTGAAGATGTGGTAGAACAGATCGGTGTGGAGCGGGCCAGAAAGCAGGCGGAGGATGCGGATTTGATCCTCTATGTGGCGGACAGCTCCCGGGTGCTGGATGAGAGCGACGAGGAGATTCTGAAGCTGCTGGAGGGTAAAAAGGCATTGGTGCTGCTGAATAAATCAGATCTGGCTCCGGTGATTACGCCGGAAATCATGCGGGAGAAGACAGGTCATCCAGTTCTGGTGATTTCCGCAAAGGAAGGAGCGGGCATTCAGGAGCTGGAAGAGAAGATAAGAAGTCTGTTCTTCCGGGGAGAAGTGGATTTTAATGATGAGGTGCTGATCACGAATCTGCGCCAGAAGCAGGCGCTTATGGATACATCCAAGAGCCTTTCCATGGTGATCGAGAGCATCGAAAATGGAATGCCGGAGGATTTCTTTACGATAGATTTGAAAGATGCGTACACGGCGCTTGGGTTTATCATCGGCGAGGAGATTGGCGATGATCTGGCAAACGAGATATTTGGAAAATTCTGTATGGGAAAATAAAAAGTGATCAGGCTGAAGCATTTGGTGCTGAAATGGCGTAATCACGATAATTTAGATATGAGATCAGGTGATGAATATGAAGAATGTATATCGGGAAACCTGTCAGGTAGTAGTAGTGGGCGCAGGCCACGCAGGCTGTGAGGCTGCTCTTGCCTGTGCAAGAATGGGACTGGAAACGATTATTTTTACAGTAAGTGTGGACAGCATCGCATTGATGCCCTGCAATCCCAACATAGGCGGAAGTTCCAAAGGACATCTGGTGCGGGAAATTGATGCGCTGGGCGGAGAAATGGGTAAAAATATCGACCGGACCTTTATTCAGTCGAAAATGCTGAATGTATCTAAGGGACCTGCAGTTCATTCCCTGCGGGCGCAGGCGGACAAGGCGGAATACAGCCGCAGTATGCGCCGGGTACTGGAGAACACGGACCATCTGTCTATTGTGCAGGCAGAAGTAGCAGAAATTCTGGAAGAGGATGGCGTCGTCAAAGGCGTAAAAACTACATCAGGAGCCATCTATGAATCTCAGGCTGTGGTACTCTGTACCGGAACCTATCTGCGGGCGCGCTGTATCTATGGTGATATCAGCAATTACACAGGGCCGAACGGTCTGCAGGCAGCGACCCATCTGACGGATTCCTTAAAGAGGCTGGGGATTGAGATGTATCGTTTCAAGACCGGAACACCGGCCCGTGTAGATAAGCGTTCCATTGATTTCAGTAAAATGCAGGAGCAGTTTGGGGATGAGCGGATCGTGCCGTTCTCCTTTACGACCGATCCGGATGAGATTCAGAAGTCCCAGATTAGCTGTTGGCTGACCTATACCAATGAGAAGACCCATCAGATTATCCGGGATAATCTGGATCGCTCTCCGCTGTATTCCGGTATGATCGAGGGAACCGGTCCCCGGTATTGTCCGTCCATAGAGGACAAGGTAGTACGCTTTGCCGATAAGAACCGGCATCAGGTATTTCTGGAGCCGGAGGGCCTGTATACAAACGAAATGTATGTGGGCGGCATGTCCAGCTCTCTGCCGGAGGATGTGCAGCACGCCATGTATTCCTCAGTGGCCGGTCTGGAGCATGTGCGGATCGTACGAAATGCCTATGCCATTGAATATGACTGTATCGACGCAAGACAGCTCTATCCCACCCTGGAATTTAAGAAGCTGCACGGTCTGTTCAGCGGCGGTCAGTTTAATGGCAGCTCCGGATATGAGGAGGCGGCGGCTCAGGGTCTGATCGCAGGAATCAACGCGGGGCGAAGCGTGCTTGGAGAAGAGCCGCTAATCCTGGATCGCTCCCAGGCCTATATAGGCGTTCTGATCGACGACCTGGTAACGAAGGAAAATAGGGAGCCTTATCGAATGATGACGTCCCGTGCCGAATACCGTCTGCTTCTGCGACAAGATAATGCGGATCTGCGTCTGACGAAGATTGGTCATGAGATGGGACTGATTTCTGAGGAGCGGTATCAGAAATTGCTAAAAAAGGAGCGGCAGATTGCGGAGGAAATTGCGCGGGTAGAGAAGGTCTTCGTGGGAACATCTGAGAAAGTGCAGGAGCTTCTGGTCGAGCATGGCAGTACGCCGCTGAATTCCGGTATTTCTTTGGCGGAGTTGATTAAGCGGCCGGAGCTCAGCTATGAGATTGTGGCTCCATTGGATCCGCAAAGGCCGGAGCTGATGCGCGGTGTGGTCGAGCAGGTAAATATCCATATGAAATATGATGGTTATATTCAGCGACAGATGAGACAGGTAGAACAATTCCAAAAATTGGAAAATAAAAAAATTCCGGAGAGTTTGGATTATAACGAAGTTCCAAGCCTGCGGACAGAGGCGAGACAGAAGCTGACGGCAGTGAGACCCCTGTCTATCGGACAGGCTTCGCGAATCTCGGGCGTGTCGCCAGCGGATATATCGGTGCTGTTGGTGTGGCTGGAGCATAAAAAGTAAATAGAATGGATATTGATATAAAAATGTAAAAATATGGATGACACTTTTTCAGAATTTTAAAGGATAGGTAAGTAAGAAAAAGCATCTGAAATAGAAAAGCATAATATAAGGAAATAGAACATGGATAAGAGAGCGTATATTCGGGACGAATTCTCCAAAATTCAAATAGAACTGAGCGAAAAGCAGGCGGAGCAGTTTGAGCAGTATTATGAGATGTTGATCGCAAAAAACGAAGTGATGAACCTGACTGCCATTACAGAATTTGAAGAAGTGGTGCAGAAGCATTTCATTGACAGTGTGATGATAAAGGAAGTGCGGGAGCTGGGCGACAACGAAAAATGGATCGATGTGGGAACTGGCGCAGGCTTTCCGGGAATTCCTTTGAAAATCGTGTACCCACAGCTTCAGGTGACACTATTGGATTCCCTGAACAAGAGAGTGAAATTTTTACAGGAAGTTGTAGACGCGCTTGGACTGGAGCAGGTAGAAGCTCTGCATGGAAGAGCGGAAGAATACGCAAAGAAAGCAGAGTACCGAGAGCAGTACGATTGCTGCGTTTCCCGGGCGGTGGCAAATTTGGCGTCTCTTTCGGAGTATTGTCTGCCCTTTGTGAAGGTGGGCGGAGCATTCGTACCCTATAAATCCGGAAAGATACAGGAGGAGATTGAAGCTGCCGGGAAGGCTGTGGAGATCCTGGGTGGACGGATTGGACAGCGGAAGGAATTCATGCTGCCGGGGTCAGATATGTATCGCTGTCTACTGTATATTGAAAAAGTGAAGGCGACGGCAAAGAAATATCCGAGAAAGGCAGGAATGCCAACCAAGGAGCCGCTGCATTAAGAGTGTGAGATGTTTCACGTGAAACGTTAGGCAATGTATGTGTATAGAAAGGAGTAGTGTATGAAAAAGAAAAACATACAAATAATTTGCAATATCATAAGTGCGTTATTAGCAATGGCATTTGTTATTAAAACAATAATCAATTATTTTCAATATGGTACACTGCTTAATTCTGCACCTTTCTATGTTTGGATACTTGTTAATGCATTGTTTTTGCTGATTCCTGCAAGTATAGTATTTATTGTTGGGGTTATTGTAAGCAGAAAGCATTAGACATTCCATTGTAAAAAGAAAAAAATTTTGATCTAATGTTCAAAATAACGGACGAAATAAAAATCCTCCTCCCCACCGGGAGTGTGCGATTTTCCGGCTTCTGTTCGCGCGGCTTATACGTGCCTGATCGCCAAACTCGCCCCTGCGGGTCTCGGACAGTGGCTCTCTCAGGCACTGCCTGGCGCAAGCAGAAGCAGCGGAAAATCAGCAGAACTCCCGGTGAGGAGGAGATTTTTATTTCTGAGTTGTGAGGACGAAAGGTGAAAATGATCAATCAGGGGTAGGATAGAGGAATTCTATTTCGATTTTTATGATGTGAGAAAATGTTTCACGTGAAACGTTAGATGGCGTGAATAGAAAAAGAGAATT
>CAKROP010000004.1 GCA_934373375.1 uncultured Anaerosacchariphilus sp. | reverse complement strand
ATATAATTCTCGCTGTAGGCATAGGTCATGGCAAAGGTCATCAGATTATGCGCGCCCTTCCGGAAATAGGGATCCAGCTTCATATATTCCAGGAAATCGTTCATCCAGCCCATATTCCATTTGAAGGAGAAGCCCAGACCGTCGTCCTCGGGGCTACCCGTCACCATGGGCCATGCCGTAGACTCCTCGGCGATAGTCACTGCACCCGGGTTACGGCCCAGCAGCACAGAATTCAGATGCTTGAAGAACTCGATGGCCTCCAGGTTCTTATTGCCGCCGAACTTATTCGGGATCCACTGGCCGGACTCTCTGCCGTAATCCAGGTACAACATGGAAGCCACCGCGTCCACTCTCAGGCCGTCCACATGGAACTCCTCAATCCAGTACAGAGCATTGGCAATCAGGAAGTTCTTCACCTCGTTCATCTCATAGTTGAATACCTTGGTACCCCAGTCAGGATGCTCGCCCTTTCTGGGATCCGGATATTCATACAGGGGCTGGCCGTCAAAATCCGCCAGACCATGGGCGTCCTTCGGGAAATGAGCCGGTACCCAGTCCAGGATGACGCCGATCTTCTTCTGATGCAGGTAATTGATCAGATACATGAAATCCTTCGGGCTTCCATGGCGGGAGGTGGGCGCATAATAACCGGTCACCTGATAGCCCCAGGAGCCGTCAAAGGGGTGCTCCGCAATACCCATCAGCTCCACATGGGTGTAACCCATCTCATGGACATAATCCGCCAGCGCATGGGCCAGCTCCCGATAGTTATAATAACCGTCCTCGTCAGGACCGTGAGGATGCTTCTTCCAGGAACCCGGATGCACCTCATAGATAGCCATAGGCTCTTCCTTCGGATCCTTCTTTTTCCGTTTCTCCATCCAGTCCCCGTCAGACCAGCGGAAACCGGAGATATCGGATACTCTGGACGCGGTTCCCGGGCGCATCTCCGCCTCGGTTGCGTACGGATCCGCCTTGTAAAGCAGACTGTGATCCTGCGCCTCAATCAGATATTTATAGAGGCAGCCAAGCTGTACGCCCGGCACGAACACTTCCCAGATTCCTAAGGGCTCCAGCCGCTTCATGGGATGGCTTGTCTCGTTCCAGCCGTTGAATTCGCCGATGACGTGTACTGCCACCGCATGGGGCGCCCAGACTGCGAAATGCACGCCTTTCTGTCCTTCATACTCGGTCAGGTGCGCACCCAGCTTCCGGAAGATATCGTAGTGGTTGCCCTGTCCGAACAGATACTGATCAAAATCGCTGATAAAACAGGAAACCTTCTCCTGTTCCCCCGCCGGCTTGCCTGCCGCGATCTTTACCGGTTTATTTCCCTGCGCGGCTCTCTTCGCCGCTTTCTCTGCCTCTCTTACCTTGGCGTCTGCCCGTGTTCTCTTACCCTTCATAATCTCACCCCTGCTTTTATTTCAAAATGAATACCGCGCTTCCATACGCGGGCATTTCCCAGATAATTCTGCCGTCCCGGAGCTCTGCGTCCGTGTCGGTCAGTGCTTCCTGTGCGCCTGATGCGGACACCGGGCAGTTGATTTCCATGTGGACCGGATTCGCATCGTTGTTCACCGCTGTGATTACAGCCTCATTTCCCAGGATTCTGGCAAATGCGTACTGCCTGTTCGTCAGAAGCAGTTCCCGGTACACGCCGTCAGTCAGTGCCGGATTTGCCTGATGGATAGCGCCCAGTTTACATAACAATCCTTTCAGCTCCGGAATCGGCGGATTGGCCTCCATCTCGGAGAGTACCAGGTGGGGCCGCAGACGATCGTCGCAGGCTCCCTCTTTTCGGCCTTCCACGCCCCACTCGCCGCCGTAGTAGACGGATGGGATACCGGGCAGTGTGTACAGCAACGTGTATACCGACTGTAAAAAGCCCTTTTCATTTAACTTATTGACGATACGGTCCACGTCGTGGTTCTCTACAAAGGAATAGAGTCTGCATCCCTTGTAAATACCGCCGTTCGCGTCGACCTGCCGTCTTATGGTATGGGCGATTTCGAAATAATTATGATCATTGTGGCCGGAATACAGACCCTTCCACAGCTCGTAATTGGTCACCGAATGAAGCATCTCATCGTTGACCCACCGGGCGTAATCTCCGTGAATCACCTCGCCCATGAGCCAGAAATCCTCCTTTTTCTGACCGGTCACCCAACGCAGCTCCTTCATAAAATCAAACTGCAGGCAGTCTGCGCAGTCCAGGCGGATACCGTCGATATCGAACTCGTCAATCCAGAACCGCACCACATCCAGAAGGTAATCCTTCACGCCCCGATCCCAGAGATTCAGGTTCGCCAGCTCGAAACAGTTGTGCCAGGCCTTGTAGTAAAAGCCGTCGTTGTAATGGGTATTGCCCTCGAAGCTCACATCCTGATACCAGTAACGGTACGGGGAATTCTCCCGGTTTTTCTGAATATCCCGGAATGCGAAAAATTCGCGGCCGGTGTGATTAAAGACGCCGTCTATCACCACCCGGATGCCATTTTCATGGCAAAGCTTTACGAAATGCTTAAAATCCTCATTGTCGCCCAGGCGGCTGTCCACCTGCTTATAATCCCTGGTATCGTAACCGTGGCTGGTGGATTCAAACAGCGGTCCGATATAGGTCGCCGTGAATCCGCATTCCTTCATGTGCCGCACCCAGTTGTCCAGCTCCCGTAGCCGGTGGGTCACGCCGTCCTCCGTGTGGGTCTTGGGCGCGCCCAGAAGTCCCAGCGGATAAATATGATAAAAAATGGCTTCTTCATACCATTTGGCCATCTTTTTTGTCCTCCCCTTGTAAGTCTCTTTTTTCTGAATCCGTTACGAATAAATACCGTGCATGAACTGATGTACCAGCGCTTCGATCTCCTCTTCCGTGATCTGCACATCCTGGCGCTTGCTGATCTCCTGCTTCATGACGATGTAGTACAAAACCAGGCCGATGAAACCGAGGGAAAATTGCCGCTGCCGCCCGTGCATATTGCCCAAGTCCGCTGAGGCGTTGATGAAAACCTCTTCGATCTGCCGCTGCAGGCGGAACACCAGGGGGCGCACGGCCTTATAAGCGTCATTTCCCTTTGCCGAATGGTAGAGCGCCACGAAAAGCGCCGAAAATTTCGGTTCCCGCGCCACAAAGGCCGCCGCTGTCCGGGCCGCCGCACACAGGGTATTCTTCAGGTCGCCATGGTAAGCGCACGCCTCACGAAGCTCCGCCGCAAAGCCCTCGCTCCGGCTCAAAAGCAGCTGTTCCAGAAGACCGTATTTACTTTTAAAATAATAGTACAGCGTCGGCTTCGTCACGCCGGATCGCTCCGCGATCTCCTGTACGCCCACTGCATCGTAGCCCCTGGTGTAAAATAAATCCAGCGCTGTCTCAAGAATGGTTTCCCTGTTGTCCATATGTGTGTCCCTCCGGTAAGAACCCTCTTTCCGGGCTCTTCCGCGATACCAGAATTTCCGCCGGTTCCGTTTCTTTTTTCATTATATACCGAGCGGTATAAAGCGTCAAGGTTTCCGCCAATATTTTCCTTCCTTTTTTATATTTCAGAATTTTCCATCAACATTGACTTTCTTTTCTGTATTTTCTATAATGAAAGATAGAGGGAGAGACGTGAATCATCTGTAAGAAAGGATAGTTAGGTATTTTTTATGGTCTTATCTGTAACCTTGAATCCCTGCATCGACAAAACCATTTATCTGGATAATCTGGAAGTCGGCGCTTACAATCGGGTGAAGAATACCCGCGTAGACCTGTCCGGGAAAGGACTGAATGTGAGTACCGTACTGAATAACCTGAAGGAAGAAACCATGTGCATGGGCTTAACCTTCCGTGAGAGCGGCAATACACTGGAGCATGCCATGACAGCCCGGGGACTGCAATACTATTTCGTGCGCTCAGAAGGAGCTATCCGAACAAATATCAAGCTTTTCGACCAGTCCAATCGCATCATGACTGAGGTGAACGAGGCCGGCCCCAATGTCTCCTTTGCCGCTATTGAAAAGCTGGTGGACGAGATTGACGTGCGGCTTGACCACACCCATATCCTGGTTCTGAGCGGCAGCGTACCGCCCGGCGTCCCCGCCAATATCTATCAGCGCCTGATCCACTTGGCCCACAAAAAGGACGTGAAGACCGTACTGGATACCTCCGGTGAGCCCTTCCGGCTGGGTATGGAAGAGAAGCCCTTCCTGATCAAGCCCAACAGCAAGGAATTTGAGCAGGCCTTCAAGAGCGAACTGAAATCCGGCAAGGGGCCCCTCGAGGTCGCCCGCCAGATCGTAAACGACGGCATCCCCTATGTCTGCATTTCCATGGGTGCTGACGGCGCGTTATTATTAGATAAGGAACACACGTACCGCGCCAGAGCTGTTCCGGTGGAAGCCAAGGGCCTGACCGGCGCGGGCGACTCCATGGTAGCCGGTATGTGCTACGCCCTCCGGAAGCGCCTGGACACCGCCGATATGCTCCGCTACGCCATGGCATGCGCCGCCGGATCCGTGCGGCAGGAAGGCACACTGCTGGCCAGAGAAGCTGACGTGAAAGAGCTGCTGCCTCAGGTAGAACTGGAAATCATCGCCTGACTATCTTTTTTCGAAAATAGCCTCAAAAAGGAAAGCGTTCCGTTGACATAATTTTCGTCACCAAAACACGGAATATCTGAAAAATATAGTACCGCCAGTCCTCTATGGACTGGCGGTACTTCTTTTCTCATAACTCTCCGTATCTAAATCTCAAAATCCTTCTCCAGCAAAATCGTATGGCCGAATTCATCCAGACGGCTCTTCTTTATCTTACCGAATAAGCCCTTCTTGCCGCCACGGTCGATGGCCTCATCTACCATCTCCTTGACCTCGGCCACGTTGACCAGATGATCGCTGGTCTGATTGTTGCCAATCCGGTTGTAGAGGGCCAGCACGGCCATCTCGTCCAGAACGCATTCCTGCTCCAGCGCGTAGGACTCGCCAAAGGCTACCAGCTCTTTGTTGGTAAATACCGGGATGTCAATGGTGCGGGTGAACTTGGCGCCCAGGCTCTCGCAGCGGATGAACAGCTTACGGATCTCATCCTTTTCATCCTCCAGAATAACCAGAAGGCCGCCGGTCCTGCGGGTCATGGCATGGGACAGCTGTACAGCTGTCTCGGTCCTCAGCGCGCCTGCCTTTTCGATCAGCAATGCTCCACCGCCCAGCTTTTGAATGACGACGGAGACGTTCTTGCCGTTCAAGTTGTCAGCCGGAACCTTGGCCATCTTCGCACCCTTGATGCGGCGCTGCTTCTGCAGGGCCTTTACGATATCGGCTGCCAACGTGGTCTTGCCGTTACCACTCTCGCCGGTAATAACGATATTACCCAGAAGGGAATCCTCCCGGCGCTCCTTGCGCATGCGATCTTCTTCCAGAAGCGCCGCAAGCTGCTGGTTCATGCCACGCACGGATGTGAAATACGCAAACAGCTTCTTCTGCTCCTCGGAAAGCTGGCCGGAAGGCAGGGTCGCTACGGTTTCTTCCAGATCCTTTTCCAGATCATCCAGCATGGGGGAGACGGACTCAGCTTCTGCTGTTGGAGCTTCTGTCTCCTCTTCCGTCTGCGGCTGCTCCTCAGGCTCTGTCTCCTCCGCTTCGGTCATGGGTTCTTCTGCTGCTGTTTCAGCTTCGGTCTGCTCACTTTCTGTATCCGCTTCCGACGGCGCTTCCAGAATCTCCAGGATTTCCTGCGGCTCTTTCACTGTATCCACAGCTTCCACTTCCACTGTTTCGCGCTCTGTCTCTACTTCCGACGGCGCTTCCAGAATATCCAGAATCTCCTGCGGCTCCACCGCCGCCTTCACCTCCGGCGCGGCCTGCTTCGGCGCTATGCCCCGTTCAATGGGATCCACATGCACCTTATAGGGATACCGTCCCTCAATCTCCTCAATCAGACGCAGTACCTCTTCCGGTACGGTCTGCTTTACTTCGATATTCAGATCCGGAAGCTGACCGGTGGCACGCAAATGCTCCCGCTCCTTCTTCCGCGCTTCGTCGCGCTTTGCCGCCTCAGCGATGGCCGCCTCGGTCTCCCGCTTCTTCTCCTCCCAGGTGTTCAGCACATCCTCGATGCTCATCTGGCCGGTAATCTGCTTCTCCACGACGCTCTCGTCCGGATCAAAGGTAATCTGTCCGGTCTCAGTCTGACCCAGAAATCCGGGAATTCTCACATTTTCAGAGTGCTCTGTATTTTCACGCAAAAATCTGTCCGGATCCAGATCCTCAAACTGCTGTGCCTCCCGCACCTCCGGGGCTTCTTCCGGGGCTGCGTCTGCCTGCGGCGCCTCTGCTTTCGGCTCCTCCGGCATCGGCTCCTCCGCCTGCTCCTCCTGATGCTTCTCTTCCTCGATATAATCCTGCACGCCTGCTGCCAGCGCTGCCTGCAGGTTCACGGTATTAAACTTATCCTCCATATTGACCGTTTTGATCTCGATGGACCGGGCGCGCTCCTCGCCCACCATCTGGCGGTACTTTTCCTCCTGGGAAGCGGTCAGCGGCTGAATCTTCCTCTTCAGCTCCATGGCCTTGCGCACATACTCGCCCTCGCTGAACCACAGAATCAGGTCGTCGCACTCCTCCACACACTTGGAAAGCTGCCCGTCCTGATAATAAAGTTCCGCCAGCTCGTAAGCCCACTGCTCCTGATATTCCCGGCTCTTATACTCCTCCAGAATCGCGATCTGATCCTCCAGCGCCGCGCCTCTGCCCTTGTAAATCTTATACTTCAGCACATATCGGCCCAGATCATGGGGCGCAATCTTCACGAACTCCTTGTAAAGCTCCACCGCCTCATTGTAATCTTCCATCCTGACCGCGACCTCCGCCATCTTGTATACAATCATACGGCCAATGGGCGCGCAGTCATAAGCAATATTCAAAATCTCATAGCAGTCCTCAAAACGCTCGCATCCCTCGTAGGCTTCCGCCACCTCCATCAGAAGACCCACGTTGTGAACTTTCCGCCAGTCGATCGAATCCGCAATCTTCGCCGCCGTTTCATAATCCTTTTTATCCAGCAGCTTTTCCATCTGCTCTGTCTTTATCTGAAATTCATATTTATCCAATGATTTTCACCTCAGCCATTCCGTCCGGCCACCCTGTCAGGCACTGGTACAATTGATTTTAGTGTATCACAGGAGTGATCCCTTGTCAATTTACAGACAGCTCCGGAAAAGCGTTAAAACGGCGTCCGGATAAGCTTTCTCAGCTTCCCGGACGCCGTATTTCAGTTCTCTGCTTCTTCCAGCAGCTTGTCTATGATATTCAGTGTTTCTTCTTTGCTCAGCACATATTCACTCTTGGGCAGAAACAGCACAAAATCCATGAATTTCCGGCCCAGAAACGGCTCGTCGATGTGGATATTATAGAACTGTTTATCATTTTCGCTTCGCTGCAAGGTAAAAATATCCAGTCTGTTCTTGGCGTTTACGCAGAAGCTTAAATACCGGGGCAGAACCAACTGCTCATCATTGATGATACGGCCTGTGATACTGTCATCTGCCACCGCACTTCTGAGGCTCCGTGCCAGTATCAGACGCTCCTCCATAGAAAGCTTATGTATCACCTGCTGCGGAATGTCACAGATAACGCCGCTCTTTAAGAAGTCCCGCAGCCCCTCTCTGGTAAAGAATGTATAATAATCCCCGGTCACCTGCGCCAGCTCGGAAAAACGCTTCTTACTTTCGCCTACCAACTGTTCCCGGAAGGGCAGTTCTTTCTTGATCTTTTCCTCTATCATCTGCATGGTATAGAATTTCCCCAGGCAGGGCTGGCGCATGAAGGTATAGTACGAATTCTTCTCCACAGAATTCGAATAGGTCTGTAAAATTTTGAAAATATCCTGTTGCATCTGAATCAGCGGCGAACATTCCTCCGCCGCCTGCTTGAAGAAATACTGATAATGAGACAGCATTTCCCCGGTGGAAATCAGACAGGCGGACTCGTAATTCTCCGAGATCACCAGAACCCCCGCCGACGTGATCAGATAATAAGGAAATGGCGTCGCCACCACCTCATATTTATCATAATAAAAATAGGAATGGTACTGCATGGGAGCCGTCAGCGCCAGCGGCAGCACCCGCTCCAGAATCTCCAGACCCTCATTTTCCTGCCCCTCGTCCGCAGCCCCATAAGGAATGATGTGCGTCACCTTCAGATCCGTCTCGTATTCGCTGAACACATTGTACAGATAATACATCGTAAATCCATCATCCGCGGGCAGAAACATGGAGAGCTCCGGCTCCTTTTCCTGCAGCTCCAGGTCAATCATTCTGCGTATCCGGTTGCGGACCGCGTAGACGCCTGAAATCAACTGCGGCTCTTCCTCCGGCTTCTCCCCCGGCTTCACCACCAGCACCAGCTTCTGCTTCTCATCCGGGAAGGGCAGATTGGACAGCTCCCTTAAGATCCGGACGATGATTTTCCGGGATTCGAAACAGTGCGGCCCCTGAATCTGCATATCATAATATTCATAAAACATCTTCCGTTCGTGGGGCGACAGCCGCAGGTAAGCGGCCAGCTTCTTCACAGTCGGGTAGGGCAGGGTCCGCTCTCCGGCCAGCGCCTTATGCAGAGAGGTCCGCTCGATCTCAGCGCCTCTTGCCACAGCGGAAATGCTCTCTCCCGACTGTTCAATCAGTTTTCGCAATAAATCTCCGAATGTCATACTTCACTCCCAGACTTTAATGCTTTTTCTTCGTAATCCAGCGGACCGGGTGTCCCTGCGCATCCGTCCGGTACATGCCGAACAGGATTCCAATACAAGTGTAGCATTGATAACAGGAAAGCGCCAGAAGAAAAATCGCAAACTGAATCATTCCCCCATCGCAGAAAATACCGGTTACGCTGGATTTCACCTGCTCCAGAATGCCGTATTTGGCCGCCACCTCGGCCGCTTCTTCGTCGTAGCCCAGCCATTTCAGGTGCGCACCGTTTGGCGCTCCCACCCAGGCACGCAAAAACAGCATGGCACGGGAACGGCACACGTCCTCCGCATGAAAGTTCTCGGACGCTTCCATCAGCGACGCACCGCATTTTTTACAGGTTACATCTCCTTTTAACACAATTGCTCCACATTTTGGACACTGCATAATTCAATTCCTCCTCATATAAAAAATAATTTATCATTGACCCCTCAGCACACTGAATACCATATCGAAGGGTATCACCGCCAGGCTGTAGAGCCAGCCGTCGCCGGTCTCCTTATAGCCCCGGTAATAATCCCGGTTCAGCTGCCATCTGGGCAGATAGCTGTTTTTGTCGATCACCCTCCGGAACACCAGGAAAAGACCCGCCACAGCCAGGAAAATCAGAGCGGCGCCGCTTCCCTGCATCAGTGCAATGAGACCTATCAGACCCATCACAGCACTGACGCCCAGATAGGTCTTTTTGATGACCTTGCTCTCCTCGTCATAATCCCGCTCACCATAGTACTTTACGTCCTCCAGGGCAGATCTGGTATAATCATCCTGGTAGATGCTGTTGGCCATGCTGACCAGCTCCAGGCATCGGTTGTAATCTGCCTGATCAATGATCAGCTGCATTTCCGACTCTGTATCGTAGCGGTAACAGTAGTTGGAAAGTTCAATCAGGTTATAGGCCATCTGCTGCCGGTAGGCGGTATCACTGGGATGCTGCTGAATATAAGCTTCCATGGTCCGTTTTCCCTGATCCGGTTTTTCCGCATGGAAATACAGATACGCCTGCTCCGCCTCAAAACGGCTGCTGCCGCGAAACTGCTGAAGTGCCTGGTTCAGAAGCGTCTGAGCTTCCTCATAGCGTTCCATACGGATGCGAGTACGGATCCGGAGCCACCAGAGGCTCTGGGAACCCTGATAAATCTCCGTGCCCTGATCCAGTGTCTCCAGCGATTCCTGATAGTCACCTGTCATAAACTGGGAACGGCTGATGATCTCATAGGGCTCGTCGGTGTTGGCGTGATTGTCGATGGCCTCCCGGGCTGCTTCTATGGCTTTCTGGTAGCGCTGCTGTTCAAAATACTTCCGCGCGCGCTCCAGGGAATCCTTCACCTCGCGTGCCTTCTCGTAGTTGACCTGTCCCGCGCGGATCGCAGCGTCAAGCTCCATGTCATACTGCTTCCGCTTTTCTGCGTTAAACAGGATCTTCCGGGCTTCTCTGAGGTGGGCTTTATTCTCTTTCAGCTCTTTCTTCGCCTCAATGTTACTCGGATCCGTCGTACCTTCCTGCGCGGTCAGCATGTTGGACCACTCTGCCATCTTTTTCTTAATTTCCTTCTCCGTCATGGAGCGTTCCAAATCGAACATGTGATAATAATCAACAAATGCCGCAGCCATTTTCTAGTCCTCCCATCCGATATTCAATTTACCCAGATGCTGCTTTGCTTCCTCCATCTCCTGATCGCTCATGTTAGAAGCGCGGGCAATCCGCATTTCGCCCAGATTCTCATTGTCCTGCAAATCAATCACATGGACGTGGATGATGCCGTCTCCGTCGCTGCTTACTATCACCCGGATCGGCGATCCCTTGGGCTTGGGCCGCAGCTTCAGTTCCGCCTCGCCCACAATGATCGTATGCCGCAGCTCCGTCTGCTCTCCCTGGGTGACCTGAATCAGCAGCTGCTCCTGATAATCAGCCACCGTACAGTAATCTGCGCTGACCTCCGCCGGAATTACGGTGTTTTTTGGAAGGATGACAGAATTTTCCTGTTCTCCCATCTCATTTTCCACAACGATTCCGATGCCGTGGACGGTACGGTCGATGAAGGTATAGCTGTCCTTCATCTCCGGTACGGCTCCTGTATCAAATACCGTCGATTCTCCATTCTTTTTCGCTTCTTCGGGCTCCCGGGCCTGCTTCTCCGCGCCTGCTTTCACACGCTCCACCGCGTCATACGCCGCGCCGATGGCTACCGCCTCGTCCGGATTAATTTCCAGGGAAGGCATGATCTGCGTCTCCTCGTAAATCATGTCTTTTACCAAGGGAATCCGTGTGGAACCGCCCACCAGCAGAATCTTATCCAGATCCGAATACTCCAGACCGGCCTCGTCTACTGCCGCCGACAGCAGGCAGGTGGTGTCATAGAGATAGGGCTCGATCATTTCCTCAAATGCCTCTTTCGTCAGCTCCCGCACAATCTTCTTTCCGCCTGCGGACAGACTCATGCGCACCTTGCTTCTGCCGGAGGACAGGGTCTTTTTGGCCTCCTCCGCGTTCATCAGAAGCTCCTGCTTCGCGTCGGGCTCATGCTCAATATCTACGCCCTCAGACAGTGCTTCCTCCTCAAACCATTTCACGATCTGGCTGTCAAAATCATAGCCGCCCAGCTCCGCATTCCCCCTGGAAGAGAGAATCTCGATGACATTGCCGTCAAACTGTACGATGCTCACATCGAAGGTTCCGCCGCCCAGATCGTAGACCAGTACGTTCTGCTTCTTCTCGCCGCCCTTGGCGATACCGTAGGCCAGAGCCGCAGCCGTGGGCTCATTGATCATGCCCAGCACTGGAATCTCCGCCATATCCGCGGCGTCCTTGGTCGCCTGCCGCTGGGCGTCCGTAAAGTAAGCCGGAACCGTAATAACCGCGCCCAGTACCTCCTCGCCCAGGGCCGCCTCCACATCCTGTTTGATCTTCTGCAGGACAATGCTGGAGATTTCTTCCGGCCGGTAACCATTCCCGTCTATCTGATAGCGCACATGACTGTTGCCCATGTCTCTTTTTGCAAAAGCCACAAAATGCTCCGCATCCAGCACGCTCTCTTTCTTGGCATCCCGGCCCACAATTGCGTTGCCATCCTCAAAATATACTGCCGACGCGGTGATCCGGTCGCCCTCCTGGTTGCTGACGATCTGGGGATTGCCGTCCGCGTCGATATACGCCGCAACAGAAAATGTGGTTCCCAAATCAATTCCGATATATTTACCCATAACGTCCTCCTGTCCCTCGTTTTTTTCGGTTTTACCCGAATAATCCGAAAAATTTCTTCTTTGTCGGTACCTGCGGGGGATTGCCCCGGCCTACCACCACATGAAATTGTTCCCGGAAGCGCTTTCCGGCGTTTTCCACGATGATATCCGCCTCGCCGTCGGCCACGCCCGTGATCTGGCCGTCCCCGGCATTAACCGTCATCAGATCGGTGCTGCTGAAAATCAGCCTGCCGTCAATGGCTCCCTCCGGCTCCACGCGGCACCGGATCTTTCTGGTCTCACCCACTGCAAGATGCAGAGGCTCCCCCTTGTCAAAGGGCAGGGTAAAGCCGGTCAGATAGGGCTTTACTTCCACGCTGCAAAAGGCGGAAACCTTCTCTGCCGCGCAGTAAATCCGGCACATTCCGGGTGACAAGGCTTTCACATTGCCGCCGGCAGTCACCATCGCCACCTTTTCCTGATCGCTGTACCACTGCAGGCTGTCCGCGTTGTCCGCATCCTCCGGCTGCCAGCTGCAGGTCAGCCGCAGAATATCACCGACGCCGATGGCCTTGCTGTAATCCGATAACAAAAGCCCCCGGATCCGGTTCCGGGTGTAGACTTCAAAGCTCAGCTCGCATAAGGGCTCCGCCGATCCCTTTTCGAAAATCCGGACTTTGGTTCTGCCTGCTTTTTCTCCGAAAACGCGCTGTTCATTGCAGGTAACGATGCCGGGCAGCTGATATTCGAAGGTCAGGCCGGGCAGCTTCACGTCCTCAGGCTCCGTCTCGATAATAAAGGATTCGCTGGTCCCCACCTCGATGCGCTCCGGCGCTTTCACATAGATACAGGGCTTCACTGCCAGCAGTGCTTCCAGCTTCCGGCCTGTCTGTACCTCCCTGACACTGCGGCGCAGATCCGACGCATACTGTGCGAAGCACTCCGCCAGCGGAAATAACAGCAGACAGTCGAAAATCACCGAAAAAAAGTCTTTCTCCGTAATTCCATAAACGAAGCTGCGGCCAGTCACACTCTGGAAGCCAACCGGTCCGGTCTCAGTAAGAAGGAAGGCGTAGCCGCGGCCATTCAGCCGCTCCAGGGCATCTTCCTGTTCCTCCTCCGTGGCGCAGAGGGCAAACACCACTGCGTTCCGGTCTGTCCCGGAGATCTCAGCCCATTCTGCCGTATGTACCGTCACGCTGCAATACTGGTTTTTTACGTCCAGTTCTCCAAGCAGAGGCTTCCACTTTTCCAGAGTTTTCTTCGTTCCGATGAAAGCTGCTGAAATAACGCGCTGTGGCAGCCGGGGCAGGTTCTTCTCCTTCATCAGACGGCTTAAGGCAATCATCCGCTCCTGCAGGGGCTTTTGCAGTTCAAAATCCCGTATCTCCAGCGCCAGGCAGTGGGGATACTGCCTGAAAATGGTTTTCAAAATCTCCGCTTCCTCCTGCCGACCGGTATAGACCACCCGGTAATCCTCACCCAGCTCCCGGTACAAAAGCTCCGGCAGGACGCCGCACCAGCGATAGAATGGCTCGTTCATGTACTGGAGAATGGCGCTGTTGCGGGACAGAGGTTCCTTCCCGTTCAGCAGCACGGTCATTTTCCGGGTGTAGCAGGAATAGGTGATAAAATAGGTGTAATTAGTGTTCCAGTTCGTCATCGTCTATCTCTGCTCCCTTGTTTGCTTCCCGGACAAGCTCGCCGTCATCACCGTGAGTCTTGGGCGCATCTGAATTCTCGGTATCATCGGTACTGTCCTCGCTATTATCCAGCTTCTGACCATGCTCATCCAGGTTATGTGCCTCTCGGAAATCCTTCGCCGTTTCAGCCATCCGGGAATTGGTGTCCGCCTTGCTCTCCGGCGGAAGCTCCCAGGGATTGCTTTTCTCTTCTCCATCTGACTCCTCTTTTTCATCCGATTCGTCAGACTCGTCAGTTTCCCCGGCTTCTTCTGTCTCGTCGCCTTCGTCGGTTTCCTTAGACTTAAACATGGAGCTTATTTTATCCAGTTTATCCTTGAGCATGTCCGCCATAGACTTTTTCTCTTCCCCGGAATCATTCCCCTCGTCACCGCCATCTCCGTCCTCCGGGGAATCCATATCATCTTCTGCATCGTCCATATCTTCATCCGCGTCATCCATGTCCTCATCCGCGTCGTCCATATCTTCATCCGCGTCGTCCATGTCCTCATCCATATCATCCATGTCCTCGGCGTCATCCACGTCTTCGTCCATATCGTCTACGTCATCCACATCATCGTTCTGCTCTGTCTCATCGAAATGTCCTATCTTCATTTACTTATCCTCCTTTTTCTTCAGAAATCCCATCTCTATCAGATCCTCCACGCAGATCCGGGCGTGGTACTGAACCGCAGGCTCCCTTTTCTTCTCTGTATCATCCTTCTCATCAAAGGGCTGAGGCGCGATGCGGCTCTCGGTGACCCAGAAGGGCTTCACCACCTCGTAGCTGTTCCGCTCCAGCTTATCCTCCGTCACATTCAGGTGCAGATCCCGGAAATCCGTTCCCGGCTCCGTCAGGTAGGTTCCTTCCTCCGAGCCCCAGCGCTCCAGCACCTTTCCCTCGGAAAGCAAGGTGTCCTGCTCCGTATCGTCCAAAGCGTCTTTTCCATAATTTAACAGTCCTCTGGAGTGCAGGCCCGTCTTCAGATACCCGCTGTCCTTCATGGACGGAGCATCCAGCTTCTTCATGGCCCGCTCGTTCACATAGCCCGGATCGTTGTCCCAGATATCCTGCAGCTCCTCCGAAGAATAATCCCGCTCCACCTCGTCAGATTCCTCCGGGAACTCGTCTGTATTTTCATCCAGATCCGCAATCTCATCTTCCAGCCTGCGCTTCTGGCGCTCCTCCTGCAGCTGTCGGAGCCGCTCCGGATTTTCCTGCATTTCTGAAAATTTCCCGCCCCGCATGATCCGCCTCCTTATATCGTTCCATTCTCCATCAAATCATACAGCAGATGATATTTACTTCCGTTTTTGCCGCCGTCGCTCTTTTCATAAAGAATGCTTTGAATGATTTCCCGGACGATTCCATCATCCTCCACAAAAGCGTAATGGTGGAAGGCTGCCTGGAACCGCGCAAGCCACTGTCTGGAATGCTTATGCAGATTTTTCACTCTTTCCGTGGTAAACCACTCCGGATCCTTTTTGTGCTTTGCTTCCAGCTGCCTGTTGGTGTAGATCTGCTTATCGTCAATGACGTCCAGCAGACCCTCGCAGCCCGCGATCAGAAGATACAGCCGCCCTACCTCGTCCGCAGCCAGGCCGTCCGCCCGCTTCAGCAGCATCTGGTTCATCAATGCCACCATATCCTCAAAATCCCGCTTCTTTTCGTCGTCGATCGGTGACTCCCGGATGATTTTTTTCATGGCGATCAGGGAGAAGGCCCGCTTCTCCTGCTGCCGGTACAGCTCCGTCAGCATCCTTCCTTTTAGCAGGCAGATTTCATCGGGCATGGGGCGCTTTACCTCTGCTTCGTAGTGGTTATCCCACATATCGATTTTCATCAGCACCGGCGTCAGCCAGCCTTTTTGCATCACCGCCGCCACTCCGGTTCCAAGCCGCGACAGCTCCTTCGACTGATCCTCGTTCAGGGACAGGGCGCTGCTCAGCTCTTCGCAGGCATCCTTGGCCGGGGTGTTCATGATAATTTTCGTGGATGTATTTTCTATCGCAGAGGTGTCTACCGCCATGGGCGACTGGTCGATGATGATAAAGCCCTCGCCGTAGGTACGCATTTCTTTGATGGAATTGCTGATCATTTCCACGGATTTTCCGACGATATTCGCGCCCTCCTGGCTCACTGGTGCGCTTGAGGATATTGTGAGCCTCCTCGAGGACGGTTACGTGCTTAAGGCGCGCGTCCCGGCTGCCGGTTCCTGCCTTCCGCACGGACTGGCGGTACTCACCCAGGCGCATGATCAGCACGCCCATCAGCAGAGCCACGGTCTCCTCGGAACCAATATCGCTTAAGTCCACGATGGCGTTGGAATCAAACAGAATCGAATCTGAGATCCCCTCGCTCCGCTCAAAAATCAGGCCCGTAATTCCGGTGGTCATGGACTGGACACGGGTCAGCAGCGCGCCCTTATAATCCCCCTTGGAATCCGCCGAATAATCCGAGCTGTTGATGATCTCCGGAAGAATCTCCAACACATCCTGAAAGACCGGATACTTATGTTCGGAAATGCCCTCGATCCAGACGGAATTCATCACATCCCAGCCGCATTTCGTGTAGGACTTCACCACGGCCTCCTTCAGAATCGCCGGCATGGCCGCGTACAGAGCCCAGGAAGCGTTGAAGATTTGAATCAGCTTCTCGATATGGGTCAGCACATGCAGGTTCTCCGGGAACTGGAAGGGATTGATCCGCAGCATCTTGTATACATTCGGATCCGTATTGAAGATGCGGATGCCTTTCAGACCGCCGAATACCTGTTTATACTCGCCCTTGGCCGGTTCTATGACCATCATGTGGACGTCCCGCTTCAGCAGGTTATCCAGAAGCTGGTAAGTGGCGTAGGATTTACCGGAACCGGAAGATCCCGTAATAAAGCAGTGGGAGGCCAGCAGGTCCACGTCCATGGGCACGCGCATTTCCTCCTTCAGGCCCATATGGTAAATATTTCCAAAATCCATCAGGCGTTCTACTCGGGACAGATCTTCGAAAACTACTGCCCGGCCAAACTCGGCCATCTCCACCACAGCCACGCCCGGAACGGATTTCCTGGGGAGTCCGAGAGCAATGGGGAGCTCCTTTCCATTGATCATATTGGTGGGCGTCACCTGCTGGGCCTCGTAGGAGTCAAAGGCCGGAATCTCCGCCACCGGATGGACCAGATATTTTACATTGTCCACAATTTTGCGGATTTCATTGCGAAGTCCCAGATTCCACAGGTTGATGTGGGCATTCTCCACCGAGGATTCCTGGCCCATCATCACGGACTTGTATACATTGGCTGCCTGGGCCGTGACCGCAATGTCGTTGGAGAAGAAGTAGCCGCAGAAATCCCACATACCGTAGGCCTTGGAGCATTCGATGCGCTTCAGCTGCGTGTCGGCCCGATTCATCAGCTCCTGCACACCCTTATTTTCAAAGGTCAGAGAAGTGGTGTCCGTGTCGCCCACCGAACGACCCGTTCCTTTACTGGTGGATTCCGTGTCGGTGGATCCGGTACTGCTGGAAATGGCTGTGCTGAAGGACGTTCCCGAAGTAAAGGATGTGGAGCTTCCGTAGGAATCGGATGAGCTCATGCCCCAGCCATCTCCATTAGCGCTGAACCCGGTGGAATGCCCCTTGTTCCGACCCTCCGTTTTGGACGTGGATGTGCCGTTGGAATTACTGACACTGTTGTTGATGGACTTGGAAAAGGAGTTTGAGATACTCTCATTGACTGAATCGGTCTCACTGTGGGCGAAGGACATGGAAATCTTTGCGTGAGGCGACAGACTGGCGTACAGCTCTTCATAGCCATGCTTCCGTCTCGCCAGGGTCACACTGTCCACAGGAGCCGCCAGCAGCACTGCCGTGTAGTCTTTGCGGTTCATACTGCCGATGAATTTCTCCAGACCCTGGATAAATTCATTCTTATCGTCGTCGCGCTCCGACGGGATCAGAGACACCGTCGCCAGGCTTTTGGGAGCGGTTCCGTCCGGCGTCATGGCGTCCAGTAAAGCCCGTTTTTCATTGCCGTTTAAGGCTGCGGAAATGTCGATGCCCGGGAAGTTGCCCTTCAGCACGGAGCACAGGGTCTCGCCCGCCAGCTCCGCATTGTCCTCCGAGCGGACCGCCGCGTAGAATCCCACTTCTTTGCTGTTGGAACGTATGATCAAAGCCACAGCGCTGTCCATGTTATGTAAACTGCTGTAGACACTGATCAGCTTGTCGTTGATCTGTTCTTCCGGATCGTATACCAGCTTACTGATCTGAAAAACGCGCATTTTCAGCACATCCATCACGGTATTATCCGGCTCATATACGGTTCCCGCGGAGAATCGATCCAGGTACTGCTGGGTCAGATACATGTCCGCCACAGCAAATCCCTGGGCCAGCTTCAGCTCGTAGGCGGTCTTCCTTTTCTGCTCATTCCACTTCTGTTCCAGATCCGTAAACCGCACCGGCATGGTTCTTTCTCTGCTCACATAATCGGCCATCTTCATGTTCTCCCTTAAAATAGAATAGGAAAATTTTACTTTTTTTATTATAAAATACTCCTTTCAGCAAAACAATCTGTGACATCGGTGTGGCAGGTTTTTGAGGCATCTTCTGTCACAATTTCCAACCAAAAACGGGCAACAAAAAAAGACAATCCAGAAAACCATTACGTTTCGGATTGCCTTCTTCTCGTTTCTTTTTGATGTTAATTATTTACTTCTCTGTGATAGCCAGAGCAAGAGCACCGTCGCCAATATGACAGGATACGCTTAAGGACAGTGGATCAATAAACCCGACCTCGTATCCCGGGAATGCGGCCTCCACCTCGTCGCGGAATTTCAATGCTTCCGCCTCATTATTGGTATGGGCAATATCCATATGAACCCGATGGGCCTCTACGCCGCCGAAACGGGTCTCGATGTCCTCGCGGATGTGATCGATCATCAGCTGCCTGGCCTGGTGCATGGTGCGAGCTTTCGCGCAGCTGTCCAGCTTTTCGCCCTGGATGGTCAGCACCGGCTTCAACCGGAGCATGGTTCCGATGGCTGCCACCGCCGGGGTCAGACGGCCGCCCTTTTTCAGGTATTTTAATGTGGCTACCGTGATATAGATGCTGGCATCCATGCCGGTTTTCTCCAGGATTTCTTTGATCTCCCGTCCATCCCTTCCGGTCTTTACCAACTCTAACGCCGTATCCACGGAACGCCGCTGCGTTACGGAAATACGGTGATTATTGACTACAAATACTTTATCTTCATAATCTGCAGCCAGGGCAGCCGCCGTCTGGCAGGAGCCTGACAGTCCGCTGGACATGGGAATCTGTACGATCTCGTCATAATCCTTAAGAAGCTTATCCCAAAGCTCCATGATGGCATGGGGAGATGGCTGGGAGGTGGCGATATCCGCATCCCCCTTCAGCTTCTCGTAGAACTCTTCCTGTGTCAGGTTGATTCCTTCAAAATATTCTTTTCCATCAATTGTAAAAGGCATCGGCAGCACATAAATTCCCATCTTCTGTGCTTCTTCCTGCGTAATGCCACTGTTGCTGTCTGTCACAACCGCTATCTTTTTCACCTGGGCTGCCCCCTTCTGTGCTTTCTCTTATTAAGAATACTGCATATACTGATTTTCTTACTGCAAATATCACAAGTATAGCAGTTTGCGCAGAAAAAGGCAAGAAATTACGTTTATTTCCCTTTCCCTTCATTTCTTCATCTTCGGCTGAAAGATCAGACTGGCCAGGTAGCCGAACACCAGGGCCGCGCTGATGCCCACGGCGCTGGCTTTGAAGCCGCCCTTGAAGATGCCGATAAATCCGTCTGTGTCTACCGCTTCTTTCACGCCCTTCCAGAGGACGTTGCCGAAGCCCAGCAGAGGAACAGACGCGCCCGCACCCGCGAACCTCTGGAAGGGCTCGTAGACGCCGACAGCGCCCAGTACCGCGCCGGTGCAGACCAGCAGTACCATAATCCGGCCCGGCATCATCTTCGTCTTTTCCATCAGGATCTGGACCAGGGCGCAGATGAGGCCACCGATGAGAAATGCTTTTACGTAGTCCATAACGTTTCTCTCCTTTTTAGCAATGCTCTATCACAACCGCATGCGCGATGCCCGGTACGCTCTGCCCCTCATTAAAGCTGACCGTGGAAAGCAGCGCGCCGGTGGGCACGAAAAGCATCCGCTTCCACTCGCCGCTTTCAATCTTAGGCAGCAGATACGCCGCCAAAGTCACCGCCGAGCAGGCGCAGCCGCTGCCGCCGGAGTGGGTGTATCCTGTTTCTCCGGGTCGAAGATCAGTATTCCGCAATCCTGATGCTGCGCAGAAATGTCATAGCCGCGCTCGCTGGCCAGATCGATGAGAATCTTCTGCCCCACATTTCCCAGATCCCCGGTTACGATGGCGTCGTAGTCCTCCGGCTTCCGCCCGAAGTCCGCAAGATGCGTGCAGATGGTATCGCAGGCCGCCGGAGCCATGCATGCTCCCATGTTCATGGAATCCTTCACGCCGTAGTCGATGACCTTGCCCGGCGTGGCTCCGGTAATTTTCGCGTGTCCGCCACTCCCGGACAGTACAAAGGCTCCGCTGCCGGTGACGGTCCAGGTAGCCGATAAGGGACGCTGGCCGCCGTACCCAAGCGGAAACCGAAACTGCTTCTCCGCACTGCCGAAGTGGCTGGAGGTCATCGCCAGAACAGCCTCAGAATAACCGCCCTGTACAGTCATGGCTCCAAGCATCAGCGCCTCCCCTATGGTTGAGCAGGCTCCGTACAGACCGAACAAAGGCAGCTTCAGATCCATCACGCCGAAAGAGGTGGCAATGAGCTGTCCCAGCAGATCGCCGGAAAAAAGATACCGCACCGGCGGCACGCCCGGCCCCGGAAGCTCCGCCGCCTTCTGCATGGCCAGCTGCGCCGCTCTTTTCTGCAGCGCGCTCTCCGCCTCCTCCCAGGTAGCCTGTCCCGCTTTTGGGTCCGGCTCCACCTGATCAAACAAGGTTCCCAGCGGCCCTTCGCTCTCCTTCTTTCCCACCACGCTGGCCGCGCTCACGATCTGCGGCGGCCTCTGGAAGCAGATGCTCTGTTTTCCTACAATCGTATTCATGTATGTCCGCACCTCCGTGTTCCTTTTTTCGCTTTCTTATTTGGAAATTATTTTCTCCGAACACGGTTATTTTATGCGGGAGGGCAGAAAAATAGTCCTGATTTTTATGTCTCAGGACTGTTTTTCATTTTGAGGCTATTTGATTTTCTTAAGGAATCCAACTGAACTGTCGTAATGACACCGCCCGCAGTTCCGGCGTAAGCTGCGCCCCCATCTCTTTCTCCCGCGCCACTATATGGCGGCTCAACGCAGACTGATCAATGTACAACTCTTCCGCTGTTTTCGTATAATTCTTCGTGCTGCATAGATACACGCATTCTCGCATGACACTTAGTTTCACACTCTACTTCACGGTTTCTTCCGTCAGAAAATGAACCGCGTTTTTATGAATAATCCCATCCCTGGAAAAATCCATTTTATCAAATGAAATGACATATTTGGGGTAATTATCCTCGATTTCACGAAAAGCCCCAAACTCCCGATCGATGACCTTCTGATCATACAGATAGTAAGCCACCTGATAATATTCTTTTTCGTTTCCGCGAACTGCTACAAAATCTACTTCTGATTTTTTCGTCTTTCCCACATATACATCATATCCCCGAACCAGAAGCTCGTTATATACGATGTTTTCAAGAAGCGCGCCCATTTCCAGTTTAAATCCGGAATTTCGAATACGGCCAAGTCCGGTGTCTGTCAGGTAATACTTCTCCATTTTCGTCAAAATACACTTGCCCCGTATATCATAACGCGACACTTTTCGCATAATCATGGACGCCGTAATATTTTCCAGATAATTATAAATAGTCTCGCGGGAAATCTTACGCTCCACACTCATAAAGTAGTCTGATATGGATTTCACAGATACGGTCTGTGAGGGGTTGCAGACCAGATATTCTATCAGGCGGTTAAATACGTCTACATCCCGGATTCCCGCTCGCTGAACAATATCCCTCAGCACTATGGTATCATATACATCCCTAAGGAATGTTTTCACTTGCTCCTGATCGGTCAACTGAAATCGTTGCGGCATGCCGCCCCATTCCATATATTCCAGCAACATTTCCTCTGTGGCAGACTCCGGCTGCACCTTACGAATCTCGCACACTTCCCGAAAGGAAAAGGGCATAACCAGGAAACTCACATATCTGCCGGAAAGATAGGTCGCCAACTCTCCGGAAAGAAGTTTCCCGTTTGATCCCGTAATAAAAATACTTACATCAAATTTCATGCGCAATGAATTGATTACCCGTTCAAAGTCAGAGATAGTCTGTATTTCATCAAAAAAAAGATAATATTTTTGTTTTTCTGTCAGCCGCTCTTTGACATACTCATGCAGGTCTTTTCCTGACTGTATAAAGGAAAAATCATAATCTTCAAAATTCAGATACAGGATCTGCTCTTCCCGCATCCCCTCTGCCAACAGTTCCTCTTTTATCTGCTGCAGCAATACGGACTTTCCGCATCTGCGGATTCCTGTGATCACCTTAATCAAATCCAAATGGTAAAATGGCCGGATTTTCTTTAGATACATTTCACGCTTTACCATATCATTCCCTCCCATCTTTGTCTATTATAATAGTATATTTTTTTGTTTTTGTCAATTTTATCTATTTCAAATTGACAAAATTGATATTTTAAAAGGAAAAGACTGCTATACATGTATTATTTACCTGTATAACAGTCTGTCCCTATCTTCATTTTCTTTTATCTCTACTTATGCTTCCCATTCCGCGCTGCGGTTTTGATGAGAGTGGTGTCCACATCATCCTCGTAGAGCCGCATTTCCACCTCGATGGGCGTGGGCTCTTTGGTGAGGCGGCGGCCGCCCAGGTGGTTGAAGAAGGCCAGGATGCCCACGGCGAGACCCAGGGAATAGGTGAATTCCAGGATGGTGAAGCCATCCGAGGGCCGGCCGGTCAGGAGGGTGTAGAACTGACGGAACAGCTCGACGGTGGAGACGTCGTTGTTGAAGGCCATGATGGAAAATGCGGATCCGAAGAAGCACAGAACGCAGACCAGACTGACTTTTATGAAGGTCCACAGCTTATTTTCCTCCGGCTTCGTAGAATATTCTGCCACGAAATCCATTTCTCCCAGATTCTGGATCTCCAGGTTTGGGTAGACGGCCTGGATTTTCTCCGCCACATCCAGAACGGAAATGACCGTGCGCCCGGCGCACGATCGTCGTCCCGGCTTCACGTCCTGAAAGACGTAGAGCTTTTCAGTTTTCAGGCGGTTCACGATTGCCGGATCCGCGCACTGCATTTCCACGGCTTCGCCCAGAGTCAGAACGCGGTTGTAGGTGCGGACATTTTTTTCGGCTTTTACGTATAGGATTTCGCTCATGGGGATGCCTCCGTATTTCATACTCTTCCATCCATAATGCCCCGGTCGGGCACACCCGCACGCAGGGGCGGTACCCGGCAATGGATACAGGAATCAAATGTTGTCGTTGTAAAATTGCCGGTCAGCTACATTGCTTTTTGCTATCATGCCTTTATTATCCTATTTTTCAAACAGGTATTCTATATTATTCCCACCATTTTCAATGCCCAATAGCCCAACCCCAGCACCCAACTGGTAAAAATGCCATACAGAATCACCGGTCCGGCAATCGTAAAAATCTTGCAGCCGATGCCGAAGACCTGACCCTCCTTCTGGTACTCGATGGCCGGGGCCGCCACACTGTTGGCGAAGCCGGTAATGGGAACCAGGGCGCCTGCGCCGCCCCATTTGGCGATAGAGGGAAAGAGATTGAAACCGGTCAGGACAGCGCTTATCAGCACCAGAATCAGCGAGCACCAGCTACCGGCTGTCTCCTTGTCAAGGCCTACATTCAGGGCATAATTGATAATCCACTGCCCCATGCAGCAGATAATCCCGCCCGTCACAAAAGCCTTCGCCATCTGGCTGCCAAGCCCGTGGGTGGGCGTCACATCTTTCACGTACTGATTATACCGCTGCTTTCCTGCCTCATCCGGCTGCTGCCGCTGGGTTTCCTGGAATTCTTTCATAAATGTTCCCCTCCAAGTCTGTAGTTTACATAATATTTTTCATCAAAAGCAGAAAACGAAAGTGGATGATTTCGACATCCCACTCTGTTTCCTGTGAACCTCTTATTTTTTAATCCGACTAGAACCGGAAATAATAATACAGAAACGACCCAACCGTCCGTCCCGCCGCCATGGACGCAATGATCAGCCCCAGCCCGCGCCGCAGATCTATCCGTCTGGTAAAAATAGGAACAATATTCACAATCTCCGTCAGCGCCATGGCCCAGGCTCCCACAAAAATTCCGGAAAACAGGCCGAAAATACCGGCACCTGCCTGTCCCAGCGACAGCACTGTCTGATACACGCTGATTATATTGCCAAGAATAGCCCCCGCGGAAATTGCATCCTCATACCAGAAAATATACCGGGCCGTGTGGGTCTGATCCGCAAACTCCGACACCAGTCCCAGCGCTATCATCAGCGCAAACAAGCCTCCCGCCACGCCAACCCCGGCGCTTAAACCCGTCACCGCCATCAGCACCTGCTTCCCGATACTCACGCCAGCTTCTCCTGCACCGTCCGGTAGACCAGCGTCCCGTCCGTCACCGGCTCCTCCTTCTCCCGCGCCAGCATATACCATGCCACTCCCGCCGTCACCAGCAACAGCAGCAACACCCACAGCCACACCCGATACTTCGTATGATTCATGGGAGCACACCTCCTTTTTTCAGATCCATTTCTGACAGTTAGTGTGCTTCATTCATGAAAAAATATACATCCCCACCCCACCAAAAAGCGGGGCTGGAATCGTCGCCAACCACAAATGACAATTCCAGCCCCGTCTTTTGTCCGTCCTACAAACTCAGAAGAGAGAAATATCCCCTCTCGCCGGGTTTAGCTTGTTTTCCGTCGCTTCCGTTTGCGCTGGCAGCGCCTGAAGGAGCCACTGTCTGAGGCCCTTTAGGGCCGAGTTTGGCGATCAGGCGCGAATCAGCCGCGCGAACGGAAGCAGGAAAACAATGCGTTCCCGGAGAGAGGGGATATTTCTCTCTTCGTCCGTTATATATTCATTTTTCAGATACTCGCATTCCGGAACCGCGCCAAAAACTCCTTCGTCTTCTCACTCTCCGGCGCCCCGAAGATCCGCTCCGGCGTCCCTTCTTCCTCGATAACGCCCTCGGACATATAGATCACATGGGTCGACACATCCCGCGCAAAGGCCATCTCATGGGTCACCACCAGCATAGTCAGTCCCTGCTTCGCCAGCTCCTCCATAACGCTCAAGACCTCGCCCACCATCTGGGGATCCAGCGCAGAAGTCGGCTCGTCAAAGAGCAGTACCTCCGGCTCCATAGCCAGGGCCCGGGCGATTGCCACACGCTGCTTCTGACCGCCCGACAGCTGCCGGGGCCTGGCATTCATAAAAGGCTCCATGCCTACCTGTCGCAGATACCGAATCGCACTCTCCCGAGCCTCCTCCGGCTTCTTCTTCGCCACCTTCACCTGGCCGACAATACAATTTTCCAGCAC
>CAKROP010000003.1 GCA_934373375.1 uncultured Anaerosacchariphilus sp. | reverse complement strand
GGTTTACCTTCCAGGTAAATCTCTCCGGAGGTTTTCTTCATAACTCCAAAAATTGTCTTCTTGGGTTCCGTGCGCTTCGCTCCAACCAGTCCGGCAAAACCTACTACCTCTCCATATCTGACCTGGAAATTCACGTTTTGGATCCCCTGTTCGCTATTGCAAAGGTTCTTTACCTCCAGGGCCACCTCCCCGATTTTCCGATTACTTTTTGTATAATAACTGGTCAGCTCACGTCCAACCATCATATTAACCAATTTTTCCCGCACCGCGGTTTTCGTTTCCACATTTCCGACGCTGATACCATCGCGAATAACCAAAATACGATCGGTAATACGAAACAGCTCATCCAATCTGTGCGAAATGTAAATAATACCGACACCCTTTGCCTTCAGTCTTTCGATAATAGAAAACAGCGTTTCCGTCTCTGCCTGTGAAAGAGATGAGGTCGGCTCGTCCATTACCACAATCTTTGCTTCTGCCGATACAGCTTTTACAATTTCTACCAGCTGTTGCATTCCAAGCGTAAGATCCCGGACATAATCATCTGCATCCAAAGCAATTTTTAAATCATCCAGAACCTTCTGGGTTTCTTCTTTCATGGATTTGTAATCTATCAGACCATGTTTTTTGATCTCTCTGCCCAGAAATACATTTGCCGCAATGGTGCGATCCGGTACCAACACAATTTCCTGATGGATAATCCTGATTCCTTCTTTTCCTGCATCCGCAGCAGTCTGAATATTTTTTTCGACACCATCTATGTAAACATTGCCTGTATCGGCATGATATATTCCGCCTAATATTTTGATCAGAGTGGACTTTCCGGCACCATTTTCTCCGAGAAGTGCAACAACCTCACCTCTGTCAACTTCAATCTCGATACCGTCCAGTACTTTGTTAGAGCCAAAGGACTTGGATATATTCGTCATCTTTAAAAGTTTAGCCGCCATAAGTTTCCGCCTTTCAATGCTTCCTGATTCCTTGATCCCAAAAATATTTTAAAAATGGCCGGCTCAAGAAATCCCCTGTGCCGGCCACCACTCGCTTTACACTGTGTTCGCTCAGTTATATATCATTATCTGTGCTCGATTGTATCCCAGGATGTCAGGTCGAAATCATCAATGTTATCTGCGTTGCAGTCATATGCCTCGATTGCTACGTTGAACTCGATATCCTTGCCTGCCAACAGATCGCTGATAGAGTAAACTCCGTCATAGCCCATCTGAGACGGTCTCTGTCCGGAAGACTGTGCTTCCTTGCCATCCTTAATATTCTGCTTTCCAAGCGGAGCAGCATCCTTGCCGACTACCATAATCTGATCTTCCAGACCAGCCTCTGCTACTGCCTGAATAGCACCCTGAGCAGATGTATCGTTGATTGCATAGATGATAGTAATATCCGGATGAGCGGAAAGTGCGTCGGAAACTGCCTTGTAAGCTACATCTGTAGCTCCGCCGCCTTCTACTACCTGAGTCTCTTCAAATTTAGCACCCTCTGCTGCGTTCTCTTTTAAGCCATCCCAGAATCCCTGTACGTTTACTGCGCAGGACTCTGCTGTCTGAAGGTGAACAATAAGAACTTTGCCTCCCTCCGGGCACTTGCTTGCTACATACTTGCCGGACAGATATCCTAACTGATGGTTATCAGAAGCGATGATGCCGTCTACTACATCGTAATCATCCTCTGTGATAACGTTATCAACATTGATTACGAATACGCCTGCGTCCTTGCAAGCCTGTAATACGGCGCGGCAGTTCTTGGAATCGTTCGGGATATAAACCAGTCCGGAGATACCCTGCGCAATCATGTCGTCGATCTGCTTAGCCTGAACGGTGGAATCGGACTGCGGGTCATTGGAAATCATCTCATAGCCCAACTCGTCACAAGCTTCCTTAACGCCTTCCTCTACTGCTGAGAAATACTCATTTGCCAGTGTGTACGGTGAGAAACCAATCTTGATGGTATCACCTGATGCGGTTGTCTCTGCTGCAGCGTCCGTCGTCTCTTCTGCTTCCTGTGCCGTTGTGTCTGTCGTCGTCTCGGTCTTGGAACCACCGCAGGCAGCCAGTGACAGAACCATGGTCATCGCAAGCAGTACACTTAAAAACTTCTTCATTTCTAAGTTCCTCCTTAATTTTTTTTAGTGCGAACACTTAACTTGATGTAACTATCATACATTTTTTTGTTTGATTATTCAATCATCAATTTAAACAATTTTTAGCACATATTTTTGTTCGATTTTACATGGTTATGTTCATTCAAACATTTCTTTATTTTTTATCCGCAATAATCAGGTTCACATTCCGCTTTTTCAAAAATGCTCTTGTCTTTTCATCAATTCCGCTGTCTGTAATTATTCCGGCGAACTGTCTCAAATGGGCATAGGCAGTCAAATCATAGGTATTGAATTTGGTAGAGTCCACCAGCAGATATACCTTTTCCGCCACGTCAAAAATCATTTTCTTAAACCATGCCTCCGGCGAATAGCCATCATATGCTTTTCCATCATTTCCCACCGCGGATGCGCCGATAAATGCGGCGTCCAGGCTACAGGAGCGAAGCTGTTCTTCGGCTGTGGTTCCCATCACACAGCGTGACCCCGGCAGAATCATTCCGCCCAGCATAATAACAGAGATGCCTTCATACTGCAGGCAGGAATCTACCACAGCAACGCTGTTGGTCACCACGATATTCTTCTTCTCATTCTGCAGATATTTTGTCACCAGCCTGGCCGTGGAGCCCGGATCGATAAAAATTCTCTGCCGGGCATCGATGAGCGAAGCCGCTTTTTTTGCTATCAGATCCTTTTTTTCTTTATTCAGAATCTTCTCTTCCACAAAGGTTTCCGCCTTTATAATAGGCGCTCCGTTCTGGGGCATACTGGCGCCTCCGTGGGTTCTCGTGACATTGTACGTCTTCGCCAGTGCGTTCAGATCTCTTCGGATTGTCATTTCCGATGTATTAAATATTTTTGCCAGTTCGGTCACTTCCACTTGCCCGTTCTTTTGAATCAATTCTAATATTTTCAGTCCTCTGCTAGCCTTATCCATATGTTAAATCCTTTTCTTTCTATTATCAGCCCATGATGAATTTCAGTCCGTCATGGATTTTCTGATATTTCTCATATATTTTTTCATACTGAAGCCTCTGACGTTCCCGTGGATAAAAGCGCTCCTTCACTCTTACCGCGTAATCGGAAATTTGTTCAATTGTTCCGATTTCTCCACATGCATAGGAGGCAAGAAGCGCCATTCCATAGCCTGCTCCCCCTTCTCCTCCCAGCTGAGCAATAGGCATTCCCATCACATCCGCTAGAATCTGCATCCATATCCTGCTTCTGGAGCCACCGCCAATCACCTTCAGTTCCTTCAATCCCGTCTCTTCCAGATGCATTTCCTCTGACAGCTGCTTCAGCGCAAAGGCAATTCCTTCCATGACAGCCAGCGTCATATCGTCTGCTGTCGTATCCGTACTGACTCCCAAAAAAGCGCCCCGTAATGTCGGGTCTCCGTAAATAGTCTTATCACCCACCAGATGCGGATAGAATAAGACATGGCTTCCTCCCAGCTTATCCGGTTCAAAACGCGAATCGATATCGCCGTAGTCCTTTCGCTCCATGATATCAAGATTCCACCAGCTAAAACTGCTGCCGCAGGACTGGATCGCGCCCTGCACCAGAATATTGCAGTGTTTCCTGTCAAATCCGAATAAAATATTTTTTCCTCTTGCCGTGTAATCCAGCTTATCACGCCGGAACATCAGAACACCCGACGTTCCCATGGAAAATACCGGCTCATTCTTTCCCAGACATCCGGTGGGGATCGATGCCGCCGGATTGTCTCCTGTTCCAACTATTACCACTGTTCTCGGATTGAGTCCAAACTGCTCTGCCACCTCCGGGAGCAGGGTTCCTGCGATTTCCGCGCTTCCTTTTACCTCCGGGTATACATAGTCCGGGATCCCCAGAATTTTCTGCATCACAGGTGACCAGCACTTCTGAACCGTATCATACATGGATGAAGTCGATGCCTCGCAATAATCCGTTCCATATACGCCGGTCAGACGGTATACCATATAATCCGGCCCAATCAGAAATTTTTTTATTTTCCCGAAATTTCCCGGTTCGTTCCGTCTGACCCAAAGCATATTGGCCGCCGGACTTCCCGTAGAAATAATCCGCTTCAGATAATCAACCTCTGTTCCTTCTACCGCTCCCAGGATTTCGGGGATGAGGCTTGCTGTCCTGGTATCATTCCACATTAACGCCGGTCTTACCACTTCTCCATCCCGGTTCATCAAAACCAGCGTATGCATCTGTCCGGTCACGCCAATTCCCCGGATCTGTCCGCCATCCACTCCGTCCAACAGTTCCTTCATTGCCTCACAGGACTGTTTCCACCAGATTTCCGGTTCAATTTCTTTCCAGCCCAGCGCAGGCTGCAGCAGCTCATAAGGCCTGCTTGCTTCCTTCAAAAGAACTCCATCTTCATTTGTCAGACACAGCTTCACAGAAGATGTTCCCAAATCCAACCCAATATAATATGACATCGTATTCCAACCTCTTCCACTTTCATTTACTTCTTACCGCCTGAAAGCATTCTTACATTGTGTTCGTTTTATGTTCGCAAATAGTATTTCTACGTTATCATCGTCTATACAATGTTTATTCTAACACCATTCGAACATTTAATCAACTCCTCTTCCGGTTTCCGAGCCAATAATTTTCTACAAATATCGCTCTGAATATTTGTTATGATTTCCGAATCTCTCGATAAACCGGATTTTTTGCAAGAAAGATATTGAATATTTTCTGATTTGAAGTATAATGGTTAAAAGGATGTGCAATTGATCATTTTCGAACAATAATTAACATTCTAAACCAGACAATCTGTAACAAAATAAATAAAGGAGAAACGCACTATGAAATTAATCAATGGTTTTGACTTAATGAACTATGCAAAGGAACGGGGCTTAATCCTTCCGGCCTTTAACACCACCAACATGGAGATGACTTACGCCATTGCCAAGGGTCTTGACGCAGCCAAGCTTCCCGGCTATATCCAGATTTCCTCCAATAATCTCCGCCTCTCCAATCCTTATGTAATTGCCGCTCTGGCAAAGGATGCTGCCGATAAATATGAAACTCCCATTGGTCTTCACCTGGACCACGGTCGTTCTTTTGCTGATGTAAAAGCCTGCGTAGATGCCGGTTTTACTTCTATCATGGTCGACGCTTCTGCACTTCCTTTTGAGGAAAATATTAAGGAGTCCCGAAGAACTGTTGAATACTGCCACTTCTATGGCATTCCGGTAGAGGTTGAGTTGGGAGCTCTCGGTGGAAAAGAAGATGATATTCAGGGCAAAGAGGGCGAAGGAAAAACCGATCCGGACATGGTCGCTGAATTTGTAGAAAAGACCGGCTGTGATTTACTGGCTGTCTCCGTCGGCAATGTTCACGGGCTGGTTATGGAGCCCCATATCGACATTGATCTGCTGGATAGAATCAACAAGGTTTGCCCCGTTCCGCTGGTTATGCACGGCGGCTCCGGTATTCCTTATCCGGTATTACAGGAGGCAAGAAAGCACGGTCTTCTGAAGTGCAATTTCGGTGCTGACCTGCGCAAGGCCTTCATCACCACCTTCGGCGAGGCTTACGAGGCCAATCACAACGCCCATGACGTAATTTCCCTTTCTCTGAAGGCTGTAGACAATGTGGCTGCCAAGGCTCAGGAGCTTGTTACTATGATTAATGCATAGTCTTTCTGCCTGACATTGTTTTTCCCCTCAAAATAACGAGAACTGATATTCAGATTTTATTATTTTCTGAATATCAGTTCTTTTTTATTTTTCTGCTGTCTTCCGCTTTTTCTTTTTAATCTTCTGACACGCGAAAGCACAGCTCAGGCTTCCCAGAATCACCAGTACCAGAATCATCACAGCGCAGTGCAGAAAATATGCATCCGGCAGGATATTGATAACCGGGTCGGTAGCCGGGTCAAAAAGCCAGTAATCATTGTTGAAAGCAATCTCATGGAAAGTGACAAAAGCCCAGTCCCAGTTCAGGGCCACGGCTGCCCCAATAATGGCTGGCAGGGCCACGGTCAGGATGGCGGTCAATTTCAGATAGCCATAGCAATGCCTGCGTCGCATCCATAGAATCCCGGCGGTGCTTGCCAGAGTGCCGCCGATAGCCATGTATTTAAAAAGATTGAAGATGTTCTTTACTTCTGCAAAATGAATACGCCCGCCTTCTGACATAGGAAATGTAGGAAATTTCAGCGGAGCATTTCCGAAGCTCAGGCAGTAATCAATGACCGCATTATAATTAGACTTAATCTCCGAAATCGTATAGCCGGTAGCTTCCGGAATATGGAGCGCATGGATGTCCAGATAATACAGAGGCTTACAGGCCAGGGTCAGGACGATGGCCAGAGATATGATAGTCAGGGGCATAATCAAGGATAACAGAATGTTAGATACTTTTATTTTCATGAAGCATCTCCTTCATACACAGACAGTTTTTCTTCAAGTATAAAGTAATTTGTACCACATTTCCAGTAGTTTGTGGGAGGAAAGACGGAAGACCCCGGTGCCGTGTTTTCTCAAAAACCAGGGCCGAGACTTTGTAGTTATCATTGTGTACAGCGTTTTAGCGGACAATGTGTGCCACCTGCGGACCTCGCGTCCGTGGGTGGCATACACTGTCAGATAAACGATGAACACAGATAACTACAAAGCCCAGACCCGTCCGGCTATCATCTATCGTCTAGTCAGCAGAATCCGTCGTATCCGTCTCTTCCTCTTCAGCTATCGCCTCGAAATCACTAAGCTGGCACGTAAACGCCGTAGCCAGATAGCTGTCACAGGTATAAATATGGTTACTTTCAGAAGTCATCACATACACATTTCCATCCGATGCAGTACTCCCAATGGAAACCGTAATTTCAGCGCCATCGTCACGGGTGATCTGAATCGTGATAGCCGGGTCTGATAAGCTGTAAGCACTTAAATTCTCCGGCGTTTCGCCCAGATCGCGGACAGCGGACAGCGGATTCAAACGGTTCCACAGATTAGACAGAGCATCCTGCTTGAGTTCCATGGACGGATCGTCAACGCTGGTCCAGGTTTCACCGTCATAGTGCAGGCGCAGAGTACCGTAGCTGCTGGTAATGGCCGCTTCGCTGATTTCCGCAGGCGCTATGCTTAAGGCCTCAATTTCTTCGGTAGCCGTATCGTCTTTCTCACCGTTCCAGTCCACGCGGCTTACCAAGACATAGAGAAGTCCCAGAGCTGCCAGGGCGGCTATAGCCGCCAGCAGTCTTACCTGTCTCTTTTTCTTCGTCATTTACCGTTTCCTCCTTCCAAACCAGATAATGCCGCCGGTGGCAAGCAGGAGCAACGGAATCAATATAATCGTCAGGATGCCCCAGAAGATGGCGCTTCCGGCCGGTACCGTCAGATATTCCGTACTCATGCTTTTCGGCTCAATGGAGACAGTGCTTTCGTGGTCTACCAGCTGGCTCGCGACATTCAGAAACAGGGTGCTGTTACCGCCGGATACCATGCTGTCTACCTGCTCATCCAGAAGCGTCTCCGAGGAGAACACGACGAGCTTTGCTTCCACGTTCTCGTCTATGGTTTTTGTGACAACCGCTCCCAGATCGAAAGGTCCTGTGATATCCGCAGCCTCCTGTTCGAGATTTTCAGATTCCAGGTTGGTCTTGGAATAAGACTTTGCCGATGTGGTCAGCAGGCTTTCATAAGTCAGATTTTCACTGATATCCGCAGCCTCCGTCATACCCTGAGCAAAGGCCAGTAACACATAACGGGAGCTTACGTCTGAGGTATATGCCGAGGACTGAATATCCGGCAGCAGATAATAGGGATAGTTCGGCAAATGATGCTGACTATCGCCTTCCAGCACCAGCCCGTCCGCCAAAACAATTCCATAATCGTCCAGCAGGCTGTCCAGATTCGGCGTATCCTTGTCTGTGTATCCAAGCAGCAGCATAATCTGTCCGCCCTGTTCCATATAGGCTTCCAGCTTATTTTTCTCAGCCTCGGAAATATCGGAAATGGCCCCGTAGATAATAACAGCTTTTGCGTCCTCCGGCACAGCCTCCTCCGTCAGCAGACTTAAGGATTTCAGTTCAATATTTTCCTTCTCAATGGATGAAGTGACCGTAGTACTCAGCTCCGCCTCATCATGACCGGTCAGCGTATAAACAACCGGCATATCCTCGGCGGTTACATAGGCAATGGCACTGGTGATCTGGCCCTCACCGTCGAAGCTGCTTAAAGAGCTGCTGTAAGTGGAATAATCCATACTATACTGATAGATATCATAGTAATCGACTGCCTTGGAACGGTTCTGACCCACCACCAGCACGCTGTTTTCAGACAGATTTTCGCTGGTATACTGAGAGACGAAATTCGGGTAAAGCACCGGATCCTTCGTCTCTACTTTGATGTGGGAAGACAGTCCCGCATAGCGATCCAGCAATTCCTGTAAGGTGGCATCTTCACTGCCCTGCTGGGCAATCAGGTAGAGGGTGATATCCTCGTCCAGACCCTTCACAATCTCTGCCGTCTGGTCTCCGGTTGTGAACAGCTTCTGGTCGCTGACATCGTATTTCAGGTACTGGGAGGGTAATTTTCCTGCTGTCAGGTTCACCAGCACGGCGGCCACACAGGCGAAAACTACCATGCTGGCGCGGTAGGTTCCGTGCTTTTTCTGCATGAGCTGAACCGTCAGAAACAGAGCCAGGACAATGACCGTCACATAGTAAAGAATGCCGGTCAAATCAAACATACCCTGCACGAAATTAATGAACGGCTGATAGATACATAAGGCGTTAAGAATGGACGCCAGAAGGCCACCGGCTCCGATGACATTGGCGATACCGGAGGCCATGTTCAGGAAGAACAGGACGCCGAAGGTCAATACCGCCGCAATGACCTGGCTCTCCGTCACTGCTGACAGAAACAGTCCAATGGCCAGACAGGCTTCGCCAAACAGGGTGTAGCCCAGGATCGCTGTATACGCCATGGGCAATGAGACACTGCCAAATTGCAATAAGATCAGCGGATACAGACACAGGATCGCCATAGAAATCAGAAAAATAGTCATCATAGCCAGATATTTGCCCAGTACAATTTTCCAGAGAGAGACCGGCGCGGTCATCAGGAGCTGGTCGGTCTTCTGGCGCTTTTCCTCGGCCATACTGCGCATGGTCAGCACCGGTACGATAATCAACAGCACAAAATAAACAGAGGACAGGATAGCTCCGAAGACCGGATAGCCGCCCACCAGGCAGTTGGCCACGTAGTACAGGCTGGTAACCGCCAGCAGTACAGCCATGAAGATATAGCCTGTCATGGAGGTCAGATACGCCCGCAGTTCTTTCTTGTAAATCGCACACATATTACTTTTCCTCCTTTTCGTCTGATTTTGTTTCTTCCACAGAAAATTCTTTCTCTTCTGTTCTGCGTAGTTTTTTTCTCAGAGAAAACCTCTCTGTTTTTTCCTGTTCCTCTGTTGTCTTTGGATTTCCATTATTTTCCTCGTCAGTCAGTTCCAGGAATACATCCTCCAACGTTGCCGTCGTGGTCTTCACTTCCAGCCCCTTGACTTGCTTCAGAAGTTCTATGGCCTGCTCACAGGCTTCTTTGCTTCCACGCACCTGCAGCTCCATCGCGTCTGTGTGTTTCATGTAACTGCCCAGATTTTCCGGCGTATCGCTGGCCACTAGCTTTCCATGGGAAATAATCAGGACATGGTCGCAGATGCTGCTAATCTCCGAGAGAATGTGGGAGCTCAAAATAACCGTATGCTTCTTCCCAAGCCCGCGGATCAGCTCACGGATTTCAATAATCTGCTTCGGGTCCAGACCCACCATGGGCTCATCCAAAATCAGCACCTCCGGATCCCCAAGCAGCGCCTGAGCCAGTCCCACTCTCTGCTTATATCCTTTGGACAAATGACGAATCAAACGATTTTCCATATCTTTAATGCGTGTTTCATCCATGACCCTCTCTATCTCCGTGCTGCGTTCATTTTTCGGCACCTGCTTCAGTTCTGCCGCGAAACGCAGATATTCCAGGACTGTCATGTCCGGATAGAGAGGCGGAATCTCCGGCAGATATCCGATGCATTTCCGGGCCTCCATAGGCTCTTCCGCTACGTCGTACCCATTTATAAGAATCTGCCCTTCCGTGGGAGCCAGATAGCCGGTCATCATATTCATCGTAGTAGATTTTCCGGCTCCGTTGGGACCCAGGAATCCGTAGATCTGGCCTTTTTGTACATGAAAATTCAGGTGATCGACCGCAGTGTTCTTACTGTAGCGTTTCACGAGATCCTTGACTTCGATCAAACTTTTTTCCTCCTTCACACCAATTGCCTGCAGTCTCCTTTCTGTAACAAAAAAAGAGGAACATCCCTACAGACGTATCTGTCTAAGGATATTCCTCTTTTGTGTTTTTTCTGAATGTATTCTGTGATTTTTAAGTGAAAGTTCTGTGAACGGACGAACGGACGAAAGTCCGGAGCGCCGTGGACTTTCTGTTCTATGTACCTTCCACTCTCAAAAACCAGGGCCGGGACTTTGTTGTTATCATTGTGTACAGCGTTTTAGCGGACAGTGTACGCCACCTGCGGACCTTGCGTCCGTGGGTGGCATACACTGTCAGATAAACGATGAACACAGATAACAACAAAGCCCCGACCCGTCCGTCTTTCTATACACTAACCGATAACATCACTCATATCATACCGTCCCGCCGGTTTCCCCGCCAGGAATTTCGCCGCCTGAATCGCCCCTTTGCCGAAAACAGCGCGGGAGTAAGCGCGGTGCTCAAATGTGATGACTTCGTCAGTTCCCGCGAAGATCACGTCATGATCACCCACGATGGTGCCGCCACGAACAGCAGAGATACCGATTTCGCTGCTTTCGCGCTTCTTACGCTCCTGGCTTCTGTCATATACATAGTGATATGCTCCGTCAGATGCCTCATTGATGGCGTCTGCCAGTGCCAGTGCGGTGCCGCTGGGTGCGTCCAGCTTCTGGTTGTGATGCTTCTCTACAATCTCGATATCAAAACCTGCTGCCGCCAGAGTCGGAGCTGCTTCCTTCAGAAGCTTCATAAGCAGGTTGATACCCAGAGACATGTTGGCGGATTTCAGAACAGCTGTTTCTTTGGCTGCCTCTTCGACTTTCGCAAGCTGCTCCTCGGAAAGTCCGGTGGTGCAGAGAACAACCGGGGTTTTGGTCCGTACACAGTAGTCCAACAGTCCGTCCGCTGCCTTTGCGTTGGAAAAGTCGATAACTACGTCTGCCGGCACATCGCACTCGTCGATGCTTGCGAATACCGGATATTCATTTGCGATGCCGGTGTAACCGTCTACGCCTGCTGCTACCTCTGCCTCCGGATCCTCCTTCAGAAGACCGGTCAGCATCTGTCCCATACGGCCATTACAGCCGTGAAGTATAATTTTTGTCATTTGTTATTTTACCTCGATTCCAAAATCAATCATTGCCTGCTTTAACTGTGCCTGGTGCTCCGGCTCCATCTCGGTCAGCGGCATACGAAGGGGGCCAACCTGGAATCCCAGCTGGTTCAGGGCTGCCTTTACCGGGATCGGATTCACCTCGCAGAACAGCTTATCAATAACCGGAATGGCCGCAAGCTGGATAGCAAGGCTGCCTGCCATGTCGCCCTCCAGATACTTCATGACCATGTCGTGGGTCTGGCGGGGCGCTACATTGGAAAGTACGGAGATGACGCCATTTCCACCCAGGGAAAGGATCGGAACCACCTGATCGTCATTTCCAGAGTAGAGCTCGATGCATCCGTCTGCCAGCTGCATCAGCTTCGCTACCTGGGAAATATTTCCGCTTGCTTCCTTGATGCCAACGATATTCTTGACATTCTTTGCAAGAGCTACTGCGGTCTCCGGCTGGATATTACATCCGGTACGGGACGGTACGTTGTACATGATAACCGGAAGGCTTACAGACTCTGCCACTGCAGTATAGTGAGCAATCAGACCTTTCTGGGTCGCCTTATTATAATACGGGGTTACTACAAGCAGAGCGTCCGCGCCGTACTTTTCTGCTTCCTGCGACAGATAGATTGCAGTCTCGGTGCAGTTAGAGCCGGTGCCTGCAATGACCGGCACGCGCTTAGCGACATGCTCTACGGTAAAGCGGATAGCCTCCAGATGCTCCTCGTGGCTCAGTGTAGATGACTCGCCGGTGGTTCCGCAGATGACGATGGCGTCTGTGCCATTTTCAATCTGGTAGTCCAGAAGCTCTGCAAGCTTCGGATAGTTAATCTCTCCATTGTCAAAAAACGGTGTTACAATTGCTACTGCTGCTCCCTTAAAAATAGCCATTTTCATTTCCTCCTGCTAGATGAAATAAGGTTTAAAAATGAGGCGTACCTGTGAAGGCCCGCCCCAAAAGAATCGCATGTTCTGTTCTATTCCCCGGATAGCGCCCCATCAGAAACTGATGACAGTCATATCGTTCTTCACGGTATGCCCAAGAAACTACTCACAGGAAACAATCTCTTTCGGCGTCGCCCCCTTTCCCTCTTCTTCGTCTATGCCTGCCATATCCGAAAAGGTACTGATGGAAAACGCAACCTCTATCTTTCTTCCTATTAAATTATATGAATTATGTTCAGATTAGCACAGTGTGTATCGCTTGTCAACGCTTTCCGGACATCTCGCAGCATTTGTCCGTATAGCGGATACATCTGTCTTTACTTTAATGTATCAATGCAAAATACATCGTCTACACACGGGTACAGCTCCTCATACATCCGGATACCGGTCAGCATCAGCTCTGTATCGCCGTCTCCGGCTTCAATCAGGGTCTTCAGCTCTTCAATCGTCAGGATTCCCCTGTCGATCAGACCCAGCACCTCATCCAGGATCAATATGTCACAGCCGTCCGTCGTCAGCACTTTCCTGGCGAAATTCAGGCCGTTACGGATATTCATGGCCTCTTCCTGCTGCTCCTCCGGCGACAGTGCCTCAAAATTCACATCGGATTTTTCAAAACAGAATACCTTAATCTCAGGCTCCAGACGCTTGATGAAATCAATACGTTCGCCAACCTTTCCCTTCAGGAACTGTATAATAATGACGGATTTTCCTGCGCTGGCCCCGAAGATTCCCTGTCCAAGCGCCGCTGAAGTCTTACCCTTCCCGTTGCCACAAAAGACAGTTACATGTGCTTTCCCCATTTTTTATACGCTACTCCCTTCTAAAGCAATTCCGTATGCTACTCCATAATCAGGCTTATCATACAACAAAACAGGAGGAAATGCAAGCGTATCAGTATTCGTATTCCAGCTTGCTCACGGATACCTCGTAGGCAATCCGCCGCTCAGACTCGGTCTCGCTGAGCTTTTTCACGTATTCGCGGCTCTGGATGCGGCCCCAAATCTGGGCGTGGCCTCCCACCTCGAAGCCGGATGCAAAGCGGGCGTTTCTGCCCCAGCAGATGCATGGGATGTAATCTGATTTCCCATAGGGGCGGTTGACCGCGATGAGCAGATCGGCGATCTCCCGGCCCAGCGGCGTCTTCCGGTACACCGGCGGCTTGCAGATATAGCCGTCCAGGAAAATCTGGTTGGTCTTGGCATTTTCCACCTCTTCGTCAAGAAATTCCACCTCTCTGGCAAAGACCGAAAGCACCAGCCGGTTCTTCTTCTCTTCGTGCCGGTTATAGGAACGGAACTGTCCGCCGATACGGATATATTCCCCCACGTAATCCCTGGATACGTCAATCAGCCGTTCGGATATCATCACCGGAATCAGATCCGCCGAATCAGACAGGCGGCGAACCAGAATATCCACCATATAAAAGCCCTCCCCGAATACCTCATGGCTGAACGTAAATCCCGATACAATTTCTCCGCTTACCGACACCTGGTTGTTTTCAATTACCTTATCTGACATAGTTTGTGTTCTCCCTTCTTCTCCCTTTGGAAATGACGTTTTCGCGCAGATTTCCGCCGGACTCCTGTATTATTCATAAATATATATGTCCAGATTTTTCCATTTAGAACCATTTCTGTAAATTTTTTCTAAGTTGTTTTTGAAAAAGTACGCGCAAGCCTCAGATTTCCCTTGTAATTGGCCGAAAATGTGATAAACTGTAAAGGTTGACGAAGTATTTTTATTTGCATTGAGGAATTGTTTTATGAAAAGAGAAGATATCAGAAATATTGCGATTATTGCCCATGTAGACCATGGTAAGACCACACTGGTAGACGAGCTTCTGAAGCAGAGCGGCGTATTCCGCGCCAACCAGGAGGTGGCGGAACGTGTCATGGACTCCGGCGATATCGAGCGTGAGCGAGGCATCACCATTCTGTCCAAGAACACGGCAGTTACTTATAAGGATGTAAAAATCAATATCATCGACACCCCGGGCCATGCGGATTTCGGCGGCGAGGTGGAGCGGGTTCTGAAGATGGTAAACGGCGTTGTTCTGGTGGTTGACGCGTTTGAGGGCGCTATGCCCCAGACCAAGTTCGTGCTCCGTAAGGCCCTGGAGCTGGACCTTCCGGTTATCGTCTGTGTCAATAAGATTGACCGACCCGAGGCCCGTCCGACTGAGGTGGTAGACGAGGTTCTGGAGCTGTTTATGGATCTGGACGCTTCCGACGAGCAGCTGGACTGCCCGTTCATTTTCGCTTCTGCAAAAGCAGGCTATGCAATGCGCAGCCTGGACGATGAGCCGAAGGATATGACTCCGCTGTTCGAGACTATCATCGACTACATCCCCGCTCCGGAGGGCGATCCGGAAGCCGGAACCCAGGTACTGATCAGCACCATCGACTACAACGAGTATGTGGGCCGTATCGGTATCGGTAAGGTGGATAACGGAACTATCCGCATCAACCAGGATATGGTCATGGTGAACCACCACGATCCGGACAAGTTCAAGAAGGTAAAAATCAGCAAGCTCTATGAGTTTGACGGTCTGAATAAGGTAGACGTGAATGAGGCCACTATCGGTTCCATCGTAGCTATCTCCGGTATTGCGGACATCCATATCGGCGATACCCTGTGCTCTCCGGAGAACCCGGTAGCCATTCCGTTCCAGAAGATTTCCGAGCCGACCATTTCCATGGACTTCCTGGTAAATGACAGCCCCCTGGCCGGCAAGGAAGGCAAATATGTCACCTCCCGTCACCTGCGTGACCGTCTGTTCCGCGAGCTGAACACAGATGTCAGCCTGCGTGTGGAGGAGACTGATTCCACTGAGCGTTTCAAGGTATCCGGACGCGGCGAGCTGCATCTGTCCGTCCTTATTGAGAATATGCGCCGCGAAGGTTATGAGTTCGCAGTCAGCAAGGCAGAAGTTCTGTATCACTACGATGAGCACGGCAAGAAGCTGGAACCCATGGAGCGCGCTTATATCGATGTGGATGACGAGTATGCGGGAAATGTTATCCAGAAGCTGGGTGAGCGGAAAGGCGAGCTTATCAATATGCACAGCAATGGCTCCGGTTCCACCCGTCTGGAGTTCCTGATTCCGGCCAGAGGCCTCATCGGATACAGAGGCGAGTTCATGACCGACACCAAGGGAACCGGCGTGCTGAACACTATTTTCGAGAACTATGGCCCGTACAAGGGAGATATTCAGTACCGAAAGCAGGGATCCCTGATTGCATTTGAGGCCGGAGAAGCGATTACCTACGGTCTGTTTAATGCCCAGGAGCGCGGTACCCTGTTCATCGGACCGGGCGAGAAGGTTTATGCCGGCATGATCATCGGTCAGAATGGCAAGGCAGAGGACATCGAGCTGAATGTCTGCAAGACCAAAAAGCTGACCAACACCCGTTCCTCCAGCGCCGACGAGGCACTGAAGCTGACCACCCCGAGAGTTTTAAGCCTGGAGCAGTGCCTGGAGTTCATCGACACGGACGAGCTGCTGGAGATTACACCGAAGAGCTTACGAATTCGTAAGAAGATCCTGGATCCGACCCTGCGAAAGAGAGCCGGATTTAAGAAGGCTTAAGAGCTTAAGATAGGAAATGAAATAAATCAAAAAAGCTATGAATCATTGCCACAATGGCAACGGTTCATAGCTTTTCTTGTTTTATTCCTCCCACCGAAATTTTTTCATGTCCACACATCCGTTTTCTTTAAATTCCACGCCCTCATCCTCTAAAAGCAGCCTCTGCTCCCGCCAGCCCGGAGCGGTGCGTCCGGCGTGGTTGACGACGCGGTGGCAGGGATACTTCCCGTAGTATTCGGCCATACTTAAGACCTTTCCCACCAGGCGGGCATTTTTATCGCGGCCTATAAGGCGGGCGATCTGGCCATAGGAGGCGACCCGGCCCTCGGGAATCTCTTCCACGACGGACAGGATTTCATAAATTAAATCTTCATCTACCATTATGTAAATAAGCCTTTCCATTTTATAGCAACTTCTATATTTACAGCCGTCTTATTTTCTCCCAGTATAACATAAATCACCCCGGTCGGGCGAAGTATATTCTCAAGGCTGGATTTCGGATGGCAGTCCGGGTGCTGCGTGAAAATATACTTCGCCCGCCGGGGCAATTTTATGTTTATTCTGTTTCTCTGCGGTTGCTACGCTTCAGCCACAAAGGAGTTATTCCACATCCTGCAGGGCGTCCATATCCACCTCGCCGGTGCGGACCTTGACCACCTTATCCACATTGTATACAAAGATCTTGCCATCGCCGATGTGGCCGGTGTACAGGGCTTTCTTGGCCGCCTCGATGACTGTATCCACCGGGATGCTGCCGACGATGACCTCGACCTTGACCTTGGGAAGCAGGGTCGCGTCCATCTCGACGCCACGGTACTTCTCGCCTGCGCCCTTCTGGATGCCGCAGCCCATAACCTGTGTCACAGTCATGCCTGTCACGCCAATGTCGTTCATGGCTTTCTTCAAATGATCATACCGGGACAGCTTTGCGATGATAGATACCTTGTAAATACCTGTCGCGGACACGGGAGTCTGTACCACCTTGACCGCCGCATTCTTCTGAGCTTCGGAAGCCGCCTCGTACTCGCCCACGCCCAGGTTTGTATTTTCGTTGACCTCCATGGTCATGGTGTTGGAGATATCCATGATACTGAAGCCTGCGTATGCGGACGGAAGTCCATGTTCCATGGAATCCAGACCCACAATCTCCTCTTCCTCGCTGACACGGAGTCCGAAGACTGCCTTGATGAAGAAGAATACCAGTGTCATGGTAACTGCGGTCCATGCCAGGACGGAGAACATACCGAGAAGCTGTTTTCCAAGAAGTGTGAAGCCGCCGCCGTAGAAAAGACCAGTCAGGGTATCATTTCCCGGAGCGCTGGTAGTAGCGAACAGACCGACTGCGATAGTTCCCCACATACCATTCATGAAGTGAACGGCTACCGCGCCGACAGGATCGTCTACGCGAAGTACATAATCCAGGAACCATACGCCGAAGACCACCAGGACGCCGGCTACTGCGCCGATGACGATAGCGCCGAAGCAGTCTGTTACGTCACAGGGAGCTGTAATGGCTACCAGACCTGCCAGGGAAGCGTTCAGACACATGGATACATCGGGCTTACCATAGCGAACCCAGGTAAACACCATACATACAACGGTTGCCACAGCCGGTGCGACCGTTGTGGTAAGAAATACGCTTCCCAGCTGCTCTACGCTGGTGCAGGCAGCGCCGTTGAAGCCGTACCAGCCCAGCCACAGGATGAAGCAGCCGAGACAGCCAAGGGGCAGATTGTGTCCGGGGAACGCGTTTACCTTTGTAATCTTGCCGTCTTTATCTTTTACAAATTTTCCAATACGGGGTCCAAGGATTTTCGCGCCAATCAGAGCGCTGAGACCGCCCACCATATGGATGGCGCAGGAACCTGCGAAATCATGGAAGCCAAGCTGGGAGAGCCAGCCGCCGCCCCAGATCCAGTGCGCTTCAATCGGATACACCAGTGCGGAAATGATGCCAGAGTATACACAGTAGGACAGGAACTTGGTACGCTCTGCCATAGCGCCGGATACGATGGTCGCTGTGGTCGCGCAGAATACCAGGTTGAATACGAAATTGGAATAATCAAAATTCTCATATGCGGTAAAAATATCGAAGCCGGGCTTTCCGATGAATCCTACCACATCCTCGCCGAGCAGCAGCCCGAATCCAATCAGAATAAATACAACTGTACCGATACAAAAGTCCATCAGGTTTTTCATCAGGATATTACCGGTGTTCTTGGCTCTGGTAAACCCTGCCTCCACCATGGCAAAACCTGCCTGCATCCAGAATACTAGTGCGGCTCCAATCAGGAACCAGACAGCGAATAACTGTCCGTCAATTGCGCTTAAAATTTCCTGGGTCATAACACTTCCTCCTCTTTCTTACAGATTATCCTGAAGGGCTCCGGAGTTATAATACATTCCCTGCAGAACGGTATAAAAAAAGGAGACCTGGCTCGCGGAATCTCCGCTTCCAAATCTCCTTTGATATGAGCAATATTATAATCAAATATTCCAGAAACTGTCAATGTTAAGATTATCCAAAATTATTCACGAAATTTTTATAAAGTTTTTAGTTTTTTCACAAATTTGCGCACACGCCTCTGCTTCTCACCTGTCTCAGCCCCTGTTTCACGTTCATATTTTATTCATATTTCTTTTAAAAATCGTTCAATTAGTGCTCATATCACATTCATTTTCCGCCCATATAATAACAGCATAAGATAAAAAAACAAAGAAATACTTAACAAACGCTTATTACCTTATTTTGAATAAACTTTTTCATAATAAATGCCAGGCAGAACAGCTGCCTGGCATCCTCCCTTTTCAGGGGCTTTTTTTAATTATCTGTCTTTTCTTCCCAGTCATCCCCGTAGAGCTCTTCCATAGTGTAAACCTTCACCACAGATTTATCCTCCACGTCTTTATAGGCAGGCCACATAATTTTCACCACGCAGAACATGGCGCAGCCTGTGATCCACAGACACGTAAGCGTCACCAGGACAGACGGGACGCGGCGCACCGCCTCTCCGGTCCGCTGCTCCACCCATTTTACCCAGAAAAAGAGGCCTCTGGCGATGTAGTACATGAACGGGATCAGCATGGGCATGCTGTAGCGGCCCTGGGGCTGATAATCTGTGGCATAGGAATACCAGAAGTTCAGCACGTTCGGCACCAGAATCGCCACCAGCAGGCCCAGATGCCAGAACAGCCGCTCCGGGTTCCCGCTGCCGCCCTTCTTCCGGTCACGAAGCTTCACCACACATTCAAGCAGAATACCGAGGATTCCGGCGATAAACAGCAAGGCATAGCCCGCATACATCCACCACCGAAGGGCATACCACAGAGGGCCCAGCACGCCGATGAAGCTCTTCAGCACCGACGCGGCCCAGTCCGAATGGAACAGCATATAGCCCATGGAATAGCCCTGGTTCTGATAAGTCTGCCGGTTCGACGGCTTCAGGATGTCCATGGCGTAATGCTCCGCATACTGATCCTGGGTCTTCAGTCCCAGAATATCCCCGTCATAAAGGAAATAATTCCGCACAAACCACCAGCCCGCCAGGAGCAATACGAGACCCAGAATCAGAAACCCCTTTTTCCAGAAGGCCTTCCAGATCTCTTTTTTCTGTGCCGCATCCACCGCCTCCCTGCTCCATTTCAGATGACAGCCCAGATAAATGAGCGCCGCCGTGATCAGAAAGCCGTAGGCGTTGTAATAGGACAGGACGCAGATGGCGCAGGACACCGCAATCCACACGCAGTTTCTGACAGAAAAATGGTCTTCCATGCCCCGTATCACAAACAAAAGAATCATAGCCGACGCCATCAGCGCCATGGAGTCACAGTTCAGATAGGTGAACAGGAAACAGGCCTGGGGCAGGCAGACCGTAAGCAGAGTGAACAGCCACTGCATATTCGCCCGGTCAAAGAGCTTTTTGGAAATAGCCCGGACAAGCCCTGCGAAAATCATGCCGCAGACCACGCTGACCAGACGGCCCGCGAAGATCAGGGAAAAGGCGTCCTTCGTCCAGATCATGGCCACGCGCACAAAGACCGCTTCCACCATCTGGGGCAGAATAGGCCGGAAGCCGTAGGTGAAGCCCCAGGAATAATCCATAATTTCCTGCTGATATCCCGTGGGCAGCTTGCCGTATTCCACGATATAGTCCACGATGCGGGAACGCATATATTCATCCGGCCCCTCGTTGAAGGGCAGAATCCAGGCCCAGGCAGTAAAGACCAGCAGGATAAAGGCAAAGAAGGCGATCTCCATCCAGTTTTCTTTCGTAAGCTTTTTCATATGTTTAAACGATCCTTTAATTCATATTTTCTTGCATATTGTTTTTATTATACCAATACCAGGCTTTAAAAACAATACGTAAGGTCTCTCCTCCGCTTCCATGGCACTAAAAAAAGCCTCCGCATTTCTGCAAAAGCTTCGGAAGGTGGTCTCAATCGTCATTATTCGACTTGTCCGGCTGCGCCGGGAGAGCGCAACCGCAAGGTCGAATAAAATAAAAGGGAGAGATAGGGCCTGGTGCCCTGAAATATAGAAAAAGGCGTTACCACAGGAATTGGTAACGCCTTTGTTATCATTAGTTTTTCAATATGTATTATCTTTTGTTGAGATGATTCTACTACGGGAATCCGCAAAAGTCAATACCTTCTGCCGTCGAAAAATATCGGTAATTTCTGCTGCATTTTCTGTAATTTGCACAAAAGCAGTCGAAATATGCCGTCTTTCGCCTATCCTAATATCAGCTTGGCGCAGCCATAGATGCCTGCGTCGTTGCCCAACTCCGCCAGAGCGAAGGTAGTCTCACGGGTAGACTTATATGCTACCGGCTGGTAGTGCTTGCGCACATAATCCAGCAGAATCGAACCTGCTTTGGAGACGCCGCCGCCGATAACGATGACTTCCGGATCCAGAATCGCAGTCATGGAAGCAATCGCCTTGCCCAGGTAATCGCCGAATTCATCCGCGATCTTCTTGGCCAGATCATCATCCTCTTTCACTGCATCAAAGACGGACTTGGCGCTGATTTCATGGTCGCGCAGAATAGAAGGCTCGTCGCTCTTTTCCAGCCACTCCCGCTCCAGGCGCGCAATACCGGTAGCGGACGCATACTGCTCCAGACAGCCCTTGTTGCCGCAGCCACAGCAGTTCTCCTCGCCGTCCTTTACATGGATATGACCGATCTCGCCGCCTGCCCCGTGGGCTCCCACCAGAATCTGTCCGTCGATGACGATACCGCCGCCGACACCGGTGCCCAGGGTAATCATCAGCACGTCCCGGTGCCCTTTTCCACCACCCAGCCACATTTCGCCGAGGGCTGCCACGTTGGCGTCATTACCTGCCTTGCAGGGCAGTCCGGTAAGCTCTGTCAGTTCTTTTGTGACAGCCTTGTAGCCCCAGCCCAGATTGGCTGTATGCGGAACGCTGCCGTCCGCAGCTACCGGTCCCGGTACATCTACGCCGATACCCGCGATTTCTTCTTTGTTCAGCTTCTTCTCTTCTATCTTATCCAAAATGGCCTTTGCCAGATCCGGCAGGATCGCTTCGCCCTCATTTTCCGTGTGGGTCGGCACCTCCCATTTATCCAGAACGATGCCATCTGCGTCAAAGAGTCCCAGCTTCATGGTTGTTCCGCCGATATCAGCTCCAAAACAATATTTTTTCATATTCTATATCCCCCCAGTATCCTTTTAATTCTTTCTTGTCATGCTTTCCTGCACACGACGGTACAACTCCTGCGCCGCGTTGTAGCCCATCTTCTTCTGACGGTTATTAACTGCCGCAGTCTCTACGATAATAGCCAGGTTCCGGCCCGGACGGATGGGCAGGGAATGGCAGACTACCTTATTGCCCAGGAATTCGGTATACTCCTCGGTCAGTCCCAGACGGTCGTACTCCTTATCCTTATCCCAGTCTTCCAGCTTGATGACCATGTCAATGGTCTGGGTCTCCTTGACACACTCTACGCCGAACAATGTCTTCACATCCACAATACCGATGCCGCGCAGCTCAATGAAGTGCTTGGTAATCTCCGGGGAACGACCCACCAGGGTATCGTCGCTGACCTTGTGAATTTCTACCACGTCGTCGGTAACCAGACGGTGACCACGCTTAATCAGCTCCAGTGCAGCCTCACTCTTACCGATGCCGCTCTCGCCCATAATCAGTACGCCCTCGCCGTATACGTCTACCAGCACGCCATGGATGGAGATACGGGGCGCCAGCTGGACATTCAGCCAGCCGATGATAGCCGCCATGAAGTTCGATGTCTTTTTATCAGAATAAAAGACCGGTACATTGTACTTGTTGGCCATTTCCAGCGCGTAGGGCTCCGGCTCGGTGCGGGAGGTGTAGACAACGCAGGGAATATTGCTGGAGAAAAACTTCTCATAAATCGGCTTTTTCTCCTCGTCGCTTCTGCTCTGCAGATAAGTGTATTCCACATATCCCAGAATCTGCACACGCTCGGTAGCGAAATGCGCGAAATAACCGGACAGCTGAATGGCCGGGCGGTTAATCTCCGGAGACGCCAGCTTCATACCGGTCAGATCGATATCCGGCGTCAGATTCTTCAGCTTCAGCTTCTCTACCATCAAAGTCATGTCTACAGTTTGTACACTTCCCATGTTTGTTTCCTCTCTCTTCTTTATTTTTCATTTTTATACGAAATGTCCTGTCACGGATGTTGTCTCTATTTTATCACACTGTTGCCTGAGGGGACAAGGCATATCCTTCATCTCAATGGGCAATTTTTTCTGTTATTTCAATGAAAGAATTTCCATACTTTTTCCGCCGCCGCCCGATTCATGGACGGAACGTCTGCCAGGGTTTCCACATCGGCCTCCCGTATGGCTTCCAGCGACTGGAAATGGCGCATCAGTGCCTTTCTTCTGGCCGGTCCGATACCCTCGATGTCATCCAGGACGGAATGTACCTGTTCTTTGCTTCGAAGGGAACGGTGGTACTCAATGGCGAAGCGGTGAGCTTCGTCCTGGATGCGGGTAATCAGCCGGAAGCCTTCGGAGCTGCGGTCAATGGGCAGCTCTACATTATTGTAATAGAGACCGCGGGTGCGGTGGTTATCATCCTTGACCATACCGCAGACCGGAATGTCCAGGCCCAGCTCATCCAGTACCTGCAGGGCAATGTTGACCTGCCCCCGGCCTCCGTCCATCATCAACAGATCCGGAAATTTCGTGAAGCTGCCCATTTCTTCGGGAATATCTTTTTCTTTCAACTCCCGGCTTTCTTCCATACCGTGGGTGAAACGACGGGTCAGAATCTCACGCATGCTGGCATAGTCGTCGGGACCTTTGACGGTGCGGATTTTAAATTTGCGGTAGTCGCTGCGTTTGGGCTTGCCATGGTCGTAGACGATCATGGAACCGACAGCTTCGAAGCCGTTGGTGTTGGAGATATCGAAGGCTTCGATGCGTTGGATCCCATGCATGCCCAGGATGTCAGCGATCTCTTTCATGGCTCCGATGGTACGGCCTTCTTCCCGCTTGATACGCTCCCGATCCTGGCTCAGGACAAGGCTTGCGTTCTTTTTGGCCAACTCCACCAGTTTTTCTTTTTCACCGATTTTGGGGACGCGTAAACGCACCCGGTGGCCCTTGCGGGCAGTCAGCCATTGTTCGATGAGTTCATGATCTTCGACCTCACATTCCAGCATCAGCTCCCGGGGAATATACGGGGTTCCGGCGTAAAACTGCTTGATGAAGCTGCCGAGAATGGCGCTTTTGGGTTCGCCGTCGTAGGTTTTCAGGTAGAAATGATCCCGTCCTATCAGACGGCCATCCCGGATAAAGAAAACCTGAACCACGGCGTCCCAGCCATCGGCGGACATGGCAATGATGTCCTTGTCTTCCATATCGCTGTTAGTGATTTTCTGCTTTTGGGCGATCTGTTTAACGCTGTTCAGAAGATCCCGGTATTCGATAGCTTTTTCGAATTCCATGGCGTCTGAAGCGGCCTGCATTTTTTCTTCCAGTTCTTTCAAAAGGGGCGCATAGTTTCCATTCAGAAAATCCAGGACTTTGGCAACATTTTTTCCATATTCTTCCTGTGAAATATAGCCCTGGCAGGGAGCGTCACACTGGTGGATGTGGTAGTTGAGACAGGGTCGGTCTTTGCCGATGTCTCTGGGAAGTACCCGGTGGCAGGTGCGGATCTTGTACAGCTTATGGATCAGTTCGATGGTGTCCTTAACTGCTCCGGCGCTGGTGTAGGGGCCATAGTATTTGGCTTTATCCTTTTTCAGCATGCGTGAAAACAGGACGCGGGGGTAGAGCTCGTTGGTTGTAACCTTAATATAGGGGTAGGTTTTGTCGTCCATGAGCATAGTGTTGTATTTGGGACGATGCTCTTTGATCAGGTTGCATTCCAATACTAAGGCTTCCAGTTCGGAATCGGTGATGATATATTCGAAGCGGGCGATGTGGGTAACCATTTGCTCGATCTTGGGGCCTTTGTTGCGGCTCGTCTGGAAGTATTGGCGGACGCGGTTTTTCAGGGAGATGGCTTTGCCTACGTAGATAATGGCGTCGGCTTCGTCGTGCATGAGGTAGACGCCGGGTTTGGCGGGGAGTTTTTTTAACTCTTCTTCGATGTCGAATTGCATTTTTTTGGGGCCTCTTATAGGGACGGCCTGTGCGGGAAAACAATTTTCCACGCTCGCCCCACATTAGGGGCTCCTTAGGAAAGTTGTTGTCCCACACAGGCCTGTCTTTGAAAGGTGTTACGTTATGCTTCTGGTTCGTTGTTCGATGTGGCGGTCGGAGCGCCGGCCTCCTCGCTGCTTAGCGGGGACGGGGTCGGCTCCTGCGGAGCCTCCACTGGTTGGCGTAAGTCGGCATCGCTGCGCTCGCCGACTTCGGCGTCTTCGATAGAGGGCGCTTTGGCGGGCTCGGAAGGGTTCGCTGTGACTCGCTGCGCATCGTCCGAATTTTGGGTGTCGGATGGATCCGGAAGGCCTTTGACTTCGCGGAAGATCTTCATGAACTCTTTGCCGGTGATAGTCTCTTTCTGGATCAGGAAGTCGGCGATCTTGTCCATGACCTCACGGTTTTCGCTGAGGAGACGCTTCGCTTCCTCATAGGATTTTTTGAGGATCTTCATGACTTCGGTGTCTACCTCGGCTGCAGTGGCGTCGCCGCAGTTCATGACGGTGCGGCCGTTCAGGTATTCGTTTTCCTGGACTTCCAGACCCATGAGACCGAATTTCTCGGACATGCCGTACTGGGTGACCATGGCTCTGGCCAGGCGGGTGGCTTTTTCGATGTCGTTGGCGGCGCCGGTGGTGACGGTGTCGAAGACGATTTCTTCGGCGGCGCGGCCTGCCAGGAGGCCTACCAACATGGCGTCGATTTCTTTTTTTGTGTTCAGGTATTTTTCTTCTTCAGGTACCTGCATCACATAGCCCAGGGCTCCCATGGTACGGGGTACGATGGTGATTTTCTGAACGGGCTCGGCGTCTTTCTGAAGGGCGCTGACCAGGGCGTGCCCCACTTCGTGGTAGGATACGATACGGCGCTCTTCTTTGCTCATGATGCGGTCTTTCTTTTCTTTACCAACCAGGACTACCTCTACGGATTCGAAGAGGTCTTTCTGGGATACGGCCTTGCGACCGTTTTTGACTGCCAGGATGGCCGCCTCGTTGATCATATTGGCCAGATCGGATCCTACGGCTCCGCTGGTGGCCAGGGCGATGGCATCCAGATCGACGGTTTCATCCATTTTCACATTCTTGGAATGAACCTTCAGAATATCGACACGTCCCTTCAGGTCCGGTCGGTCTACGATGATACGGCGGTCAAAGCGGCCCGGACGCAAAAGCGCGGGGTCAAGGACTTCGGGACGGTTGGTCGCTCCCAGTACCAGGCAGGCTGTGTGACTGTCAAAGCCGTCCATTTCCGCAAGGAGCTGGTTCAGGGTCTGCTCACGCTCGTCGTTTCCTCCGCCCAGGCGGCCATCACGGCTTTTTCCGATGGCGTCGATCTCGTCAATGAAGATGATGCAGGGGGA
>CAKROP010000002.1 GCA_934373375.1 uncultured Anaerosacchariphilus sp. | reverse complement strand
AAGTAAAAGTCACCTACTACCTGAACGGCGAACAGATAAGCCCGAAAAAACTGGCCGGAAAAAGCGGCCAGGTAAAAATCCGCTTCGATTACGAAAACACAGCCACCGAAACCGTGACCGTGAAGAAAAAAGCCTACGAAGTACAGACCCCGTTCCTGGTCATGTCGGCTCTGGTACTGCCCTCCGATACCTTCTCCAACATCGAAGTAACCAATGGAAAACTGATGAACATGGACGACCAGAGCATGGTCATCGGCTGCGCCATGCCGGGCCTGGCGGACAGTCTGCAGCTGTCCGGCTATGAGGTAACAGAGGACATTGACATTCCCGAATATGTGGAAGTGACCGCGGACGCCAAAGAGTTTGAACTGGAATTTACCGCAAGCATCATTACGCCGGGACTTTTGGAGGATCTGGATTTGGACGATCTGAAGGACGCCGACGATTTCGCAGATGGTATGGACGACCTGAAGGACGGCGTGGACGACATGGACGAGGGCGTCGGAGAGCTCTATGACGGCCTGAAAGAATTCGACGGCTATCTGGATGAGTATACCAGCGGCGTGACGGCACTTCGGGATGCCATGAATCAGGTGCGTGACGGAGCCGGAACCCTGAATTCAAACAGTAAGGCGCTGACGGATGGCGCGGCGGCGCTGCAGAGCGGGCTGGAGCAGCTGAATGCGGCGCTTGGTGCCGCGGGCGGCACGACAGGCCAGGCAGCTTTCGCAAAGACTGTAGGAGCATTGGGAGCGGCTTCGGGAGAAGAGGCGACAGAGGAACAGAAAGCAGCGTTAGAAGCCTTAGGTCTGACCGCCGAAGACGCTAAGAATCTGGCAGCCTACGCGCAGACCCTGGCAGACGCCGGAGCCTCCGCAGGAGAACTCCAGAGCCAGCTTGCAACATCCGTGGCAGCTCTGGCCGCCGGAAGCAAGCAGCTGACCGAAGGCCTGACCGCCTACACCGCAGGCGTCAGCGCCCTCTACGAGGGCACCACCAAAGTCGTAGAAGGCGGCACCACCCTCTGCACCGCAGGAGGCGAGCTCTACGACGGCTTCGGCGAAGCCCTGGACGGCGTCAAAGAACTGCGCGACGGCGTCCGCGACTTCAAAGACGACGGCATCGCCGAATTGACGAAGCTGGGCGGAGCCGATTTCCGCAACGTGATGAACCGGCTGCGGGCAGTGAAAGAGGCCGACGACGGCTACGACAACTTCGCCGGGCTTGCCGAGGGCAAGACCGGAAGCGTCCGCTTCATCGTAGAAACCGAAGAAATCAAAAAGTAAATAGAAGCCACACAACTACTTATGTAAACGAAAGCAATCCTGTATGCATAAAAACTAAATACAGGGTTGCTTTTAATCAAGGTAAGCTAATAAAAAAAGTTCTAAAGTAGTTATATACAAAAACAGCGGCTGCGGGAAAAAATTTCCTAAGGAGGGCCTAATTGTGCCCGAGCGTGGAAAATTTTTCCCGCAGCCGCGTCCGTCCTAAATCACCCTATTTCAAAGCGTCCAAATAGCTTTCCGTGAGAGATCCGGTCATCGGCACTCCCAGCTCCGGAAGCACCTGATCCAGCGCCTTCATCACAGCCTCCAGCTTCTCCGGCCGCGCATTTTCTCCCATATGTCCAATCCGGATAACCTGACCTTCCAGCACATCAAAGGATCCTGCCAGCATAATGTTATACTTCTCACGAACCGCCGTCAAAATCGCCGCCGCCGTCGTCTCCTTCGGCACATCAAACACAGATACCGTATTCGAATACCCATTGCGCGTATGCAATTTCAATCCACAAGCAGTCAGCGCCGTACGCACCGCCTGGGCAATCCTCGCATGCCGCTCCAGGATAGTGCTGTCTGCCTTAATATTCTCAAAAGCGGCCCGCAGTCCCCGAATATCACTGATGGGCATAGTATACGGAAACCACTGCTTCTCAAAATACCCGTCAAAGGTCATCAGATTTGCGTAAAACGAAGCAATCGGCGTCTTACGCTCCTTCATAGCCGCCCATGCAGCAGGGCTCACCGTCACAAAGGTCAGTCCCGGAGGGGCGGAAACCACCTTCTGAGAGCCGCCGCAGAGCAAATCAATCTGAAAATCATCTACACGGACCTCCTCGCCAAACATGGCGGAGACAGAATCCACGACGGTCAGAATGCCATAGGATTTCAGCAGCGGACAAATCCGCGCGATATCATTGAGCACGCCGCTGGGGGTGTCGCAGTGAACCACCGTTGCGTACTTAAAGTCATGATCCTTCTTCAGAAAATCTGCCAGCGCGTCCACATCGACCGTTTCCAGATAATCCACCGTATACAACACCGGATTTCCGCCGTACATCTTTACAAAGTCGGCAAAGCCCTTGCCGAAGACGCCATTGTCGATGATCAGCACCCGATCGCCCGGCTCGGTGAGACCGGCGCAGGCCGCTTCCAGGCCCAGAATGCCCTCGCCGCCCAGAATCAGCGCTTCATTCCTGGTGTGCAGCAGGGAGCTGATGAGCTCGCAGGTCTCCTTATAGAACGTGTAAAAGTCCGGATCCAGATCCGGATTGGTACAGGGCAGGCTTCTGGCTGCCAACACATTTTCCCGGACCTGTGTAGGTCCGGGCGTCATAATTTCGTACATGGGAAACACTCCTTTTTAAATTAAAGTCTTCTCTGAATGGTAATTCTCAGACGCTCTGCAATCGGAATCACGATGATAGCGGCCACACCAATCTGTACCAGGTTACCCGGAATGGATGTAACCGGAGCGACCCAGTTGCCATAGATAAAGCCCTCGGCAATGTAGTAGCCAACCACTTTAATCACGCAGGCAACGGCGATAGCCAGCGCGTTCCAGCCGTAGCCATGATGCTTCTCGGTAATAGCGCCTACGGCGAAGCCCATAAGGCCTACAATCACGAAGGTGAACGGAGCCCAGAGGTACCAGCCGGACAGCAGGTCAAAAAGACCCATTCCGAAGGCTCCTGCCAGGGTTCCGGTGCGGCGTCCGAAGATGATAGCCGCCAGGAACAGCGGTACATTTCCCAGATGAATCAGTCCGCCGTTGGCTGCGATGGGCAGGCGAAGGTTTACAAATGCGGTAAAGATATAGGTGAGCGCAATCAGCATTGCATCGATAACAAGTTCCTTTGTGGTAATGCCGCTCTTCTTTAATGCGGCTGCTTCTGTAGTCTGCATAGATAAATTTCTTGTAACTGTTCTGTAACGGACAGTTCCAATTTCCTCCTTCTTATTTCCCCAGCAGTTCCTATGGAATCCATACAGAGGTGCACGACTCTGTTTTCCTGCTGTTGTTAGGTGCTACTATAACCTCTGACTGGCTGTTTTAAAATAGCCAGTTTTTAATAAAACAACCAGTCCAGTTGTAAATTTTTGATAAAACATACAGAAAATATGGGAAAATACAATAAGTATTGTAAAATCGCGGATTATACGGTATTATGAAAAAAGATAAATAACAGGCTGAAGCGCTTGCTGCTGAGGCCGTATGAACGTGATTCAGATGTCTTACAAAGGGGGCGGCAGTATGGAAGAACAGAGCAAAGCAATCGTAGAGGGGAAGCCTCTCGAGTATCCTGAGATCGTGCAGGATACGGTAGAGGTAGAGTTTCCGGAGATAACAGATTTTGTGAGGAATATGAAATTGAAGAGTGGAATATTTGGATTTCAAAAAGAAGATGTCTATGAGAAAATGCAGCAGCTGAACAAGATGTACCAGAGCCGGGCCCAGCAGATGCGGGACCAGAACCGGGGACAGCTAAAGCAGATGCGGAAACAGCAGCAGGAAGAGCTGGAGGATATGAAGGCCCGTCTGGCGGCGGAGCGCGCCGAAGAGCAGCAGAAACTGTCTGAAGAACGGGAAAAGCAGGAGGCGGAGCGCGCCGAACTGCGGGCACAGATGGAAAAAGAGCGCGCAGAGCTGAAAGAGCAGGCTGAAAAAGAGCAGCAGGCCATGAAGGAAAAATTCGACGCGGAGCAGAAGGAAACTTACGAGAAAATGCAGGAACAGATTGCCGCTGCCCGGGTAGAAATCCGCCGGGAAATGCAGGCACAGATGCAGGAAAAAGCCGATCAGCAGAAGCGTGAGCTGACAATGATCGGCGAGGAACTGGAGCGCCTGAACGAGCGGTTCCTTCTGCTGAAGACGAGAATCGGAGAACTGGCGGAACAGGAGTAGACTGACACAGATGAAAAGAGAACAGCTTCAGTCCGTGGACGAGGTACTGGAAGAACGAAAAGAAAGGTTGTACAGGCGGAAGGAGTTCCGGCGCTTTATTGTAGAATGTATCGTGCTGGTAGCGCTGGTCTACGCAGCGTTTCATTATGTAATTGGCCTGGCAGTCGTTAGTGGCAGTTCCATGGAGCCGGGTCTGACAGACGGGGAAATGGTGCTTTTCTACCGGTTGGATGAGACTTATCAGAGAAACGACCTGGTGATTATCCACCGGGCAGACGGTGTGGAATACATCAAGCGCGTGGTGGCGGAGTCCGGTGACGTGGTAGAGCTCTCGGAAGAGGGCAGTCTTATCGTCAACGGAGAGAAGGACACGACGGTTACGGCTGTCGGCAAAACCGAGGCCCTGTCGGAGAACATTACCTATCCCTATACGGTTCCCGCAGACAGCTATTTCGTGCTGGGTGACAACCGGGAAAATTCCAAGGATTCCAGAAGCTTCGGAGCCGTGACGGCGGACGACATCACCGGACGGGTGTTTGTGTATATGGGGATGACGAGATAAAGGTAGGAGGAAAAGACCTGAAGTGCCGACTTCAGGTCTTTCTATGTTCAGACTTGGATATTTCCCATAAAATGAGGAGTGCCCCGACGTACCAGGTACGCCGAGGCTATTATGAAAAAATTTATCTATATGTGTAGTGAAAGCATTTTCATTGTTAAGAGGTTGTTCCCTTAACTTGAATACAGTATAGCAATTGATTATGAATAAATTATGAACGAATTGTGAACTTAATGTGAAAACGCACAAAATACTAAAAAAAGAAAAGAAAAAACAGGACAAAATAGACAAAAAGCATAAAAGTATCCGAAAAGGTGGCTCGGCAAAACGCAGAGAAACAATAGAAAACAGGGAGAATAAATCGTGCAGTCCGCACAATGCGGATGAGTGTCCGTGAGAGACGGAACTAAATGGTGGAGCACAGCGCGAAATTATGTCGTAATTTCTGTGCATCGCAAAGCGTTTCCAGTGGATGGAGTGCACAGTAAAAAATACAGGAATCCCTCTTGTATACAGGGCCGCGGCAATGGTAAAATAGGGGCAACTGATAGTTTACGAATAAAAGGGGTTTAAAATGGAAAAAGACAATACCAGACCGGTGTATATCATCGGTCACAAGAATCCGGATACGGATTCCATCTGTTCGGCGCTGGCCTACGCGTATCTGAAGAACACCCTGGAGGGCGGTGGATATATCGCGGCGCGGGCAGGACAGCTGAATCAGGAGACACAGTATGTGCTGAACTATTTCCAGGCGGAAGCGCCGGTGTACGTGGCCGATGTGATGACGCAGGTAAAGGACATCGAGATCCGCAAGACCGAGGGCGTACAGAGCAATCTGTCCCTGAAGCAGGCCTGGAATCTGATGCGCCGCATCGGGGCGGTGACCCTGCCGATTACCAAGGATCAGAAGATTGAGGGATTGATCACCATCGGCGACATCGCCACCTCCTATATGGACGTGCTGGACAGTAAGATTCTGGCTCAGGCCAATACCCAGTACCGGAATATCATTGACACTCTGGAAGGTACGATTCTGGTGGGCTCCGCGGAAGACTATTATAACAAGGGTAAGGTGCTCATTGCGGCAGCGAATCCGGATCTGATGGAGGACTACATAGAGGAGGGCGACCTGGTTATCCTGGGTAACCGCTACGAGTCCCAGCTGTGCGCCATCGAAATGCGCGCGGGCTGCATCATCGTCTGCGAGGGCGCGAAAGTCTCCATGACTATCAAGAAGCTGGCCCAGGAGCACCACTGCGTGGTCATCAGCACGCCCCACGATACCTTTACGGCGGCGCGCCTGATTAACCAGAGCATGCCGATCCGCTACTTTATGAAGTCCGACAACCTGACCATTTTCAATGTCAATGAGAAGACTGACGATATCAAGGAAATCATGGGTCAGAAGCGTTACCGGGACTTCCCGATCGTGGACAAGGACGATAATTATATCGGCATGATTTCCAGACGGAACCTGTTGAATCTGAAGCGCAAGCAGGTTATCATGGTGGATCACAATGAGGAATCCCAGGCCGTGGACGGAATTGATCATGCAGAGATTCTGGAGATCATCGACCACCATCGTCTGGGCACGCTGGAGACCATGTCTCCGGTATTTTTCCGGAACCAGCCGCTGGGCTGCACTGCGACGATCATGTATCAGATGTACCAGGAGCGGGGCGTGGAGATTCCGAAGAAGATCGCGGGCCTCTTATGCTCAGCTATCATTTCCGATACATTGATGTTCCGTTCTCCCACCTGTACGGCCATTGACAAATCGGCTGCGGAGCATCTGGCGCAGATTGCGGGCATCGATATCGAAGATCTGGCTATTGATATGTTCTCTGCCGGCAGCAACCTGGGTTCCCGTACCGCGGAGGAGATTTTCTACCAGGATTTCAAGCGCTTCGATGTGGGAAATGTGGAATTCGGCGTGGGTCAGATCAATTCCATGAACGCGGTGGAGCTGGAGGAGATCCGCGAGAAGCTGATTCCCTACCTGCCTGTGGCGCACCGGGAAAGCGGCCTGAACATGATTTTCTTCATGCTCACCAATATCATCAAGGAGTCCACCGAGCTTCTGTGCTACGGCCCCAACTCCGACACACTGGTGAAGGAAGCCTTCCAGCTGCCGGATGACGGCGACAGCTACGAGCTGAAGGGACTGGTATCCCGTAAGAAGCAGTTAATTCCGTCTTTGGCGGGAATGATTCAGCAGATGGAAGAAATGCGGTAATTTACAAGATATGGAAAAGAAAAAACAACACTGGAGAGCAGGCAATATGCTCTATCCCCTTCCGGCAGTCATGGTAAGCTGTGGAAGGGAAGGTGAAAAACCAAATATTATCACGGTGGCGTGGGCCGGGACGATTTGTTCCGACCCCGCTATGGTATCCATCTCCGTAAGACCGAACCGGTATTCCTACGACATTATCCGGGAAACCGGCGAGTTCGTCATCAACCTGACCACGAAAAAGCTTGTGAAGGCTACCGATTACTGCGGCGTGCGTTCAGGCCGGGATGTGGACAAGTTTGCGGAAATGCATCTGACGCCGGGCAGGGCGGAGCGTCTTAAGTACGCGCCCACCATCGAGGAGAGTCCGGTCAATATCGAATGCCGCGTGACGGAAGTAAAGGAGCTTGGAACGCATCATATGTTCCTGGCAGAAGTATTGGGCGTGACGGTAGACGAAGCCTATATGAATGAAAATGGCCGTTTCGAGCTGAACAGTACCGGACTGGTGGCTTATTCCCACGGAACCTATTTTGCGTTGGGCGAGGAGCTTGGCACCTTCGGATACAGCGTGAGGAAGAAGAAGCCAATGAAGACCGCAAAGAAGAAAACTAATAAAGACAGCAAAGGCAGCAAAGGAAAGAGCAGAAAATGAAGAAAAACGTCGTACTGATTGGAATGCCGGGAGCCGGAAAAAGCACCATTGGTGTCATTCTGGCGAAAATGATGGGAAAGGATTTTATTGACGCGGATCTGGTGATTCAGAAAGAGGAAGGAATGCTTCTGAAGGACATTATCAAACGGGACGGCCCGGACGGTTTTCTGGCCGTGGAGAACCGGGTCAATGCGGGACTGAATCCGGGAAATGCAGTCATCGCCACCGGCGGCAGCGTAGTATATGGCGAGGAAGCTATGAAGCATCTGGGTGAAATCAGTGTGATTGTATACCTGCGTCTTTCTTATAAAGCAGTGAAATCCAGACTTCACGATGTGAAGGGCCGCGGCGTGGTGCTGCGGGACGGACAGACCCTGCATGATCTTTATGAGGAGCGGGAGGGTCTGTATGAGAAATACGCCGATGTTACCATCGAGGAGGACGGTCTTAACGTGGAAGAAACCTTAGAAAAGACTTTACAAGCATTAGAAATGTTGGTAAAATAAAAATGTTACGAAATTATTACACCTCGGAGCTGCTCCGGGGTGTACTTGAGATTAAAGAAGTTAAAAAACCAATGAAGAAAAAAAAGTTATTTTGGAATAAAAAATCACAGCTTGTATTCGCGGAATCCGTGATGATTACCTGCGGCTGTATGCTGCTGGGCGTGCCGCTCATCGGAAGCGGCTTCGGAAGCGGTGACAGCTACTACGAGGTTACGCTGGCGGGCAAGACCGTCGGCTCCGTCAAGAACCCGTCCGTGGTGGAAAATGCTTACTTGCAGGCCAGAGCCCGCATTTCCAGAGAGACCGACGGCCTGGTGCTGGCGGATGTGGAGTACGAGCTTGACAAGGTGCCGAAGATCTTCGGTTCCACCATGGACAGCGATACGCTGACCGACGCCTTTTACAATGAGCTGACCCAGATTGTGGCAAAGGCCAAGAAAAAGGCTTACCTGATGAAGATTAACGAGTTCACGGTGACGCTGGGAAGCTATCAGGACGTCATGGACGTGCTGTATGCCACCAAAGACCGGTATGATACGGACAATGAGTTTCAGATCAACATCGTATCGGATGCGGCCCGGGAGCTGAATGTATACACAGTAGAAGTATCAAAGCAGAACACGGCAGAGGAGACTGCCGCGGAGGTGGCGAAGCTGGGTGGTATCGCCGGAATCGGCGACGCCTGTGCGGGTATCGGTGAATATGATGTGAGCCAGGCCGTGGAGAGTGTCATTACGAAGACCGTCACAGAGGAAGATGTGGCGGAAGAGAATGCTGCAGACAATGGGGAGAAGCAGGCAGAAGGCGACGGTCTGCGTTCCGTGGATTTCGCGGAAAAAGTGGAGATTGCCGAGGCTTATGTATCAGCAGATGAGATTACACCGGCAAGTGAGGCCATTGATCTGGTGACCAAGGATACGGCAAAGAATGAAGTATACGAGGTGAAGGCGGGAGATACCCTGTCTGTGATAGCGAACAGCAATGGACTCCGCGTGGCGGAGGTGCTGGCGCTGAACGAGGGCATGAGCGAGAATACGGTACTCCATGAAGGCGACGAGGTCATCATCACCGTGCCGGAGCCGGAGCTTTCCGTGGAGACCGTGGAGGAATCCACCTATCAGGAAGAATATTACGCAGACGTTCAGTACATTGATAATGACGAATGGTATACCACCAAGAGTGAGGTGCGCCAGGAGGAGCAGCCAGGTTATCATGAGGTAACGGCGCTGATTACGAAGAAAAACGGCGTGGAAGAGAATCGGGATGTGATTTCGGAGACTGTTCTGCAGGATCCGGTGCCGAAGATTGTGGAGCGCGGTACCCAGACGCCGCCCACCTATATCAAACCGATTTCCGGCGGACGCTTTACTTCCGGATTTAAGAAAAGATGGGGTCGAATGCACAAGGGCGTCGACTGGGCATGCCCGATTGGAACAGCAGTTATGGCTTCCTGCGGCGGTACGGTCGTGCAGGCAGGCTGGTCCAGCGGCTACGGTAACTGTATCACCATCCGACATCCGGACGGTAAGCAGACCCGCTATGGACATCTGAGTAAGATCCTGGTATCTTCAGGCCAGAAGGTAACGCAGGGTCAGAAGATCGCCCTGAGCGGTAATACGGGACGAAGTACGGGACCTCATGTGCACTTTGAGATTATTATCAATGGCAGTCAGGTGAATCCGCTGCCCTATCTGAATTAAACAGAGAGACGAAAAAGTGACCTTTCCGAAGAGGAGGGTCACTTTTTTGAAAAAGAAGCATATGTGGAAGAAGAATATGATTGTACAGGTAGGGTTAGATAAGTTATAATAAAACAGACAGAGAAAGAAATGTCCTGGAGAGCTTGCATTCAAAACAAGGAGGTAAATAAGTGAATGCAGAGCTGAAAAATGCAGTAAAGGCAACCGATACCAAAGCACAGTATGACGCGAAGGCAAAGCGTCTGCTGGGACACAAGTACATACTGGCACATATACTGATAAAAACAGTAGACGAGTTCCGGGGAATGAATCCAAAAGAAGTGGTTCAATACATTGAAGGAACACCGTATATCAGCAGCGTGCCGGTGGAGCCGGGGCTTACAAATGTCGTTCAGACAGAAAAAGGCCAGAGACTGACAGGATTTAATGCAGAGAACGAAGAGATAAACGAAGGTATGATAAGATTTGACATTGTCTTTTATGTACGCATGAAAGATGGATTGTCACAGATTATCATCAATGTAGAAGCACAGAAGGATGAGCCGAAAAAGTACCAGATTCTGAATAGAGCAATTTTCTATGTAAGCCGGTTAATTTCATCGCAGAAGGAGCGGGATTTCGAATATTCTAATTATGATGATATCAGGCGGGTATACTCTATCTGGGTGTGTATGAATATGGATGAAGATAGCATGAGCCATATTCATCTTGCGAAAGAAGATGTTATCGGAGTCTGTGCATGGAAAGGCGATTTGGCTTTACTGAATATCGTTATGATAGGCCTGGCAAAGAAAGTTCCGGAATGGCGGGAAGGGTACGAATTGCACCGCCTGCTTGGAGCCTTGTTGTCGGAGAAACTTACAGTGGATGAAAAGTTAGAACTTATCGGAAATGAATATGATATTCCGATAGAAGAAAATCTGAGAAAGGATGTGGGCAATATGTGTAATTTGGGTGAAGGAATTGAGGAAAAGGGAATTGCAATTGGAAGAGCACAAATTCTTTTGAATATGTACAGAAAAGGCTTCACCGCCGAACAGATAGCCTCCATCACAGACGAGGATATCGAGAAAGTAAAGAAAATCATTTCCGAAAAAGAACCTATGTCGGTATAATGTTTTGTGAAAAAATCAGGCCGCCGCACTGAATGCTTTTTCAGTGCGGCGGCCGTTTTGGATTTATACCACCGAAAATCCCTTATTCTTCAGACAAACCTCCACCTCGGCGGTATCCGCGGTCTGGAACACCAGAACCGGCTTGCCGGAGGCGCGGTTGAAGGACAGGTAGATGTAGTTGATGTTGATGTTGCTCTCGGCCAGGGCCTTTAAGAGCTTGTTCAGGTTGCCAACCTCATCTTCGACTTCGACGCCGATGACGGAAGTAAGCTTGCACAGGTAGCCGACTGCTTCCAGGGCCTCCATGGCTCTCTGCGGGTCAGAAACAACCATACGATTGATGCCGTACTCTGCGCCGTCGTTGGTGCAGGAGCCCCAGATATTGATATTCTCATCGGCCAGCACCTCGGTGATATTCTGCATGGTGCCTTTCTTATTTTCCGCATAGATCGATAACTGCTGTAACATAATGTAACTCCTCCTCTTTCATTTCAAAAATATAAAATCAGGGAATATATCCCATGGCTTTAGAACTTCGCAGTGCGAAACTATCCCTATCATAACACAGGCAGCCGCATTTTACAATGGTATTTAAAAATAGATTATGATATAATGTCGTGAGAATTATATCCTGCCGGATGGCATCCAAAGCGAAGCGGCATATCCGAAGGATATGGAAACCTGAAAAATGAATGGATAAAATAAGTATAACATATGGAAGAATTAAAAGCATTATTGGAAAAATATTTAAATGAAAATCTGGAACTCATCACCTTAAGCGCCCCCAGAAAGGGCCGGGAAGAGCTGAAGACCCGGGTCCGTCCGGTGCTGCTGCGGAACGAATTGAAATTCCAGTTCGAGACATTCCGCGGGCCCAAGGCCTTTCACGAAAATCTGCCCCCGGTGGAGGCGGTAGACCGAATCGCTGAACTGATGACGGATGTCTTCTGTCAGCTTCAGCTGCAGGCCGCCGCAGGCCAGGTGACAGCCCTGGTGAGCAAGAAGGGTAAAATCACGGTCAGGGAAAAGCGGGGAACCACCGGAAAAGCCGCGCCGGAAGCCCTGCAGGACGCAGGAGTAAAACGGACCGCGCTTGCCCATAATAAAAAGAAGAGATACCTGCTGGAGGAGGGCCGTCCGGTGCCCTTTCTGGTAGACCTGGGCGTCATGACCCCCGAGGGTAAGATCGTCCACGCCCGTTACGATAAATTCCGCCAGATTAACCGCTTCCTGGAATTTGTCGAAGACATCCTCCCGGCACTGCCGAAAGACCGGGAACTGACGATTCTCGATTTCGGCTGCGGTAAATCCTACCTGACTTTCGCCATTTATTATTATCTGCGGGAATGTCAGGGGCTGGACGTGCGGATTATCGGTCTGGATCTGAAGGAAGATGTCATCCGTAAATGCAGCGATCTCAGCCGTAAATACGGTTATGATAAGCTAACCTTTCTCCAGGGAGACATCGCCGGATACGAGGGCTGCTCCCGGGTGGACATGGTCGTGACGCTGCATGCCTGCGACACGGCCACCGATTACGCCCTGTACAAGGCGGTCAGGTGGGGCGCCAGCGTCATCCTTTCCGTCCCCTGCTGTCAGCATGAACTGAATAAGCAGATAGAAAATGAGATCCTGGCCCCTGTGCTGAAGTATGGTCTCCTGAAAGAGCGTATGTCCGCCCTGATTACCGACGGCCTCCGGGCCGAGCTTCTGGAGCAGCAGGGCTACGACACCCAGATCCTGGAATTTATCGACATGGAGCATACGCCGAAGAACATCCTGATCCGCGCGGTGAAGCGGAAGAATGGAAAGAAGGCGGAGGAGGCGTCTGCGGCAGCCTTTGAGGCCTGCACGGAAGCTCTGCGCGCAAACCTTACTCTGGAGAAGCTTCTGAGCGCAGGAACATCCCCGGCGGAAAGCTATCGTTCCAGACGAAAAAATACCGAAAACGCGAAAGGAGAGAGCCGGTGAAAAAGCTAGTCATAAGAATTGCGACCATTGCGGCGGCTTTCCTTCTGGGCGTGGCCGGTATGAGTTATTTCCTGATGGCGGGTAATACAGATTCTACTGCGGAGATGGCCGAAGCCACCCTGCCGCTGATCTACATGGAACGCCAGGGCCGGGACCTGAACCTGCTCCACGGCTACACGAAAAGCATGGACGCCGCCACCATCCGCGATGCGGTTTATCCGCTGCCGAGTGATCGGACCGTCAGCTTCCGGGTGGAGTATCCGGACGCGAAGGTGCAGAACATCTATTACGAGGTGCGAAGTGTTGACACCACCCGCCTGATCGAGGACGGCGAGCTGACGGATTACAGCCGCAAGGGCCGGATGCTGACCGTGGATCTGAAGCTGAAGGATCTGCTGGACGACGGCGGGGAATACCTTCTGGTCATCCGCCTGGGTCTTGAGAAGGAGCAGGAGGCCTATTATTACACACATGTGAAGAAACTGAATGACAACCATCTGGACGAATGCCTGGCTTTTGTGGACGAGATTCACAGCGCCCTTTTCGACAAAAATAATACTGTCAGCATTGCCCAATATCTGGAATCCGACGACAGCATCAGCAATAAATCTCTGGCCCATGTGTCGATTCATTCCAAATATAAGCAGCTCATCTGGGGCGACATGGATGTGCAGGAGCCGGACACAACAGACGTCCGCACCTATGTGACTGAGGCAGACAACTCGGTGACGTCCGTGCGTCTGGAATATCCGTTGACCTATGTCAACGACGCGGAGGAGACCGAAACCTACGAGGTGACCGAATCCTATCGGGTGCGCTATACCTCACAGCGCATGTATCTGCTGAATTACGACCGGAAGGTGGACCGCGTTTTTGACCCCGCCCTGGACATTTTCACGAAAAAGGGCGTGGAGCTGGGCATCCTGGATACGGCGGTGGAATACCGGAAAAATGACGAGGAAAATATCGTTGGCTTCGTCCAGAACGGTGAACTATGGTGCTACGATGTGGCCCAGAACAAGCTGTCCCTGGTCTTCGGCTTCCGGGAGGGCGACGACCTCCGGGGCTCCTATGACGAGCACGCCATTCGTATCCTGAAGGTGGATGAATCCGGCAGCATGGATTTCCTGGTGTACGGCTATATGAACCGGGGCACCCACGAGGGCGAGACCGGCGTGGCCCTGTACACCTATGACGCGCTGACCAATTCCGTGGAGGAGCGGGCCTTTATCGAGAGCCGGGAGTCCTTCGCAGTGCTTCAGTCCAAGCTCGGGGAAATGGCCTATGTGAATAACGACGGTCAGTTCTACATTTTCCTGGATGGTGCAGTGAATCGCATCGATTTGAACACCATGGAGTATGAGACTGTGGCGGATGGCATTGCCTCAGGCAGCGGCATGGTCTCCGAGGACGGCCATCTGGCGGCCTGGCATAAGGAAAATTCCCTGTATGCCTCCCGGAACGTGGCCGTGCTGAATCTGGACACCGGCAAGAGCCGGGAGGTACAGGCGGACGATGGCTATTATATCCGGGCGCTGGGCTTCATGGGGACTGATTTTATCTATGGAGAGGCCCGTCAGAGCGACGTACAGAAGGGGCTGACCGGCAATGAGCTGTTCCCCATGGGCCGCATCGTCATTGAAAATGAGCAGGGCGAGCTGGTCCGGGAATTCGACTACGAATCCCAGGGCAAATATGTGACCGACATTTCCATCGAGAGCAACCGCATTTCCCTGAACTGTGTGCAGCGGAGCGCGGACGGCAGCTACGTGGAGGCGGATCCGGAGCCCATCACGAATAAAACCACGGAGATTGTGGAAAAGATATCCTTAGAGACGAAGTCCAGCGAGCCCAAGAAGCAGGAATACTATTTCGCGTTGTCAGGCACCAGAGGCAGCGGAAAGCTTCGCATCCTGATGCCGAAGCAGGTGGTCTACGAGGGCAGCAGAACCATCACCCTGGGAAAAGAGACCAGCGACCAGCGTTACTATGTATACAATTTCGACGGCACCTTCGGAGGCGCATTTACAGGAGCCAATGAGGCCGTGTGGACCGCCAATGAAAATATGGGTGTTGTCGTGGATCGGCAGCAAAATATCCTGTGGACCCGGGGCGGCCGGAAGACCCGGACCGATCTGGGAACCATGAGCAATCCGCAGCAGAAGGACGGCGAATCCGCACTGCAGGCGGCGCTGGAGATTCTGCTGGGCGCCCAGAAGACCTACAGCGACGTGGGCGCATACCTGGCCCAGGGCTATACGCCCTATGAGATTCTGACGGAACAGACCGGAGACCGGGTGCTTGATCTGTCCGGCTGCTCCGTGAGCATGGTACTCTGCTATGTGAGCCGGGGCTATCCGGTACTGGCGTTGGAGGGCGGAAGCAATGCAGAGCTGATTACCGGCTATGACCCGCAGAATATCATCGTCACCGACCCGCTGACCGGTGAAAGCAGCAAGCGCGGCATGAATGACAGTACCCAGCAGTTCGCCGATTTGGGTAATTTGTTCCTGGTGTGTCTGCCGGAGACAGAAAACTAAAAATTGCTGCGTAGAGTGGACAGTAAAAGAGAGACAGACGGGAGTGCGCAGAAAGCGGGCTCCCGTTGCGAATACAAGACTTTTGAAACTTTATGATATCAGGAGGAAAATGATTATGGATAAGAGAATCCGAACCTTAGCAAAAAATCTGGTACATTATTCCTGCAAGGTAAAACCGGGCGATAAGGTATATGTCCACTACACTGGCCCGTCCACCGAAGATCTGGCGCGGCAGATTATCAAAGAAGTGTACGCCGCAGGCGGACAGCCCTTCCCCCACTACACGAACCCGAAGGTACAGCGGGAAATGCTGCTGGGCTGCACGGAAGAACAGCTTCGCCTGATGGCTGAAATCGACGCGGCGGAAATGTCGAAGATGGACTGCTATATCGGCGTGCGCGGCGGCGACAATGTGTCAGAGTATTCAGATGTCCCTTCGGAGAAAATGCATCTTTATGAGACTCTGTATGCCACGCCGGTTCATCACAATATCCGGGTGCCGAAGACACGGTGGGTGGTTCTGCGCTATCCGAACGATTCCATGGCCCAGCTCTCCGGCACCAGCACCGAAGCCTTCGAGGACTTCTATTTCGACGTCTGCAACCTGGACTATTCGAAGATGAGTGAGGCCATGAAGCCGTTGGTAGAGCTGATGAACCGCACCGACAAGGTGCGTCTGACGGCGAAGGATACCGACCTGACCTTCTCTATCAAGGACATTCCGGCCATCGCCTGCGACGGACAGATGAACATCCCGGACGGCGAGGTTTACACCGCTCCGGTGCGCGATTCCATTAACGGCGTCATCACCTACAACACCCCGTCCATCTGCCAGGGCACCACCTTCGAGAACATCCGCCTGGAGTTCCGGAATGGCAAAATCGTGAACGCTACCGCGAACAACACCGAGCGCCTGAATGAAATTCTGGATACCGACGAAGGCGCCCGCTACGTGGGTGAATTTGCCATCGGCGTGAACCCCTATATCCTGAAGCCCATGAAGGACATCCTCTTCGACGAGAAGATCATGGGTTCCATTCACCTGACCCCGGGCAATTGCTACGACGAAGCCCCCAATGGCAACGCCAGCGCCATCCACTGGGATCTGGTGCTGATTCAGCGGGAAGAATTCGGGGGCGGCGAGATCTGGTTCGACGACCGCCTGATCCGTAAAGACGGCCGTTTTGTCGTGCCGGAGCTTGAGTGCCTGAATCCGGAGAAGCTGATTTAAGACAGAAATGCGCGTAGTGCTATTTCAGAAAAACAGCCACAGGAGAAACAGCCTCCCTGCCGTGATGGTAGCCGGAGTTCCCGTTCATAGCCTGCACCCTGGCAGCATCCGAAGGAGCCACTGTTTGAGGCCCGTAGGGCCGAGTTTGGCGGTCGGATGCGTATAAGCCGGGTGCAGGCTATAGGGAACGCAGGCGTATCACGGCAGGGAGGCTGTTTCTCCTGTGGCGTCCGTCTTAGTAATCCTCCTCGATCACCTGCACCTCCAGATAATCAAACTCAATCTGATCAATAAAACTATCCTGATAAAACCGTACCTTCGCCGTCCGCTTAAAATCCGCAATACAAGACTCCAGCCAAATGGGCTTACTCAAATCAAACTGGTGACAGATCTCATCCAGTGCGTTAAAGATTTTATGGGTCCGCGTCTCATCCGAAAAATCCTCAACCACCGTATCCTTTAACATATGATTACTCTTAAATTCCCTTGCCCAGATCCGCATAAAAATTCTCCTATTTTTAAAAACATTTCTATAATAAAGAAAACACATAACAAAACACATGACAAAACGATAAAACAACACTTAGAGTATAAAGGCAGCCTTCCCATTTGTAAAGAAAGAATGTATAGAAAAGACAAATGCCCGCATATTAAAAACATGCTGAAAAATCCGCAAAAAACTCACAGAAACTCCGAAAAAGTCCTTGCTTTCAGGGAAAATCTATGATATAGTATTACCTCGTGATATATTATTAAAATTCCTTGTTTCCCCCATCGTGAGGAAGCCAGAGACCAAAAGGAGGAAAAGCATGAACAAGTATGAATTAGCATTAGTTGTGAATGCAAAGGCAGAGGATGACGTCAGAACCGCTACCGTAGAGAAAGCGAAAGAGTATATCGCTCGTTACGGCGGTGTAGTGACAGAGGTGGAAGATTGGGGCAAGAAGCGTCTTGCTTACGATATCCAGCACATGAGAGAAGCGTACTACTACTTCATCCAGTTTGACGCTGACGCAACCTGCCCGGCAGAGGTGGAGAAGCACGTTCGTATCATGGAGAATGTCATCCGCTATCTGTGTGTTCGCAAAGACGCATAGAGACAAGGTTTTTAACCGAAAAAGTGGAGGATTGTTGGTATGAATAAAGTAATTTTAATGGGACGTTTAACCCGTGACCCGGATGTTCGTTATTCTCAGGGAGAGAACGCGAGCGCATTTGCGAGATATACACTGGCAGTGGACAGAAGATTCAGGAGAGACGGAGAGGCAACCGCTGATTTCATCGGCTGTGTAGCATTCGGACGTCAGGCTGAGTTTGCTGAGAAGTATCTGCGTCAGGGCACGAAAATTGCGATTACCGGACGTATCCAGACCGGCAGCTACACGAATCGTGACGGGCAGAAGGTCTATACCACAGACGTGGTTGTAGAGGAACAGGAATTCGCGGAGAGCAAGGCGGCAGCAGGCGAGCACGCAGGCGGCTTCCAGCCCCAGAATCATTCCAATCCGTTCCAGTCTGCACCGGCTCCTTCCGCAGCAGCGGGAGATGGATTCATGAACATCCCGGATGGCATCGATGAAGAATTACCGTTTAACTAACAATCGTGGAACAGAGATAAGAGTATAATAGGAGGTAAAAGCCATGGCTTACACAAAATCCGATAGAGGCGACGCTCCCATGAGACGTAGAGGCATGGGACGTAGAAGAAAGAAAGTCTGCGTATTCTGCGGCAAAGAGAATAACGAGATTAACTACAAGGATGTAGCGAAATTAAAGAGATACGTATCTGAGAGAGGAAAAATCCTTCCCAGAAGAATCACAGGAAACTGTGCAAAGCACCAGAGAGCTCTGACTGTAGCTATCAAGAGAGCACGTCACATTTCCCTGATGCCGTACGTAATGGACTAATCCGTTTACGGGAATCAGACCCCGCAGTCAAATTGGCTGCGGGGTTTTGTTATGAAAGAGGAAACTACATGATTCAAAAGAAAAAACTGAATCAGTTTTATATAGAACAATACGAGCGGGCAGGCCGCAAAAAGCCCAAGAAGCCGGTAAAAGAAGCAGGTATGCAGGCACGCACCGCCAAGATTCATAAGACGCTCCGAAGCGCCCGCCCCGGTCAGATCAACATCCGCACCCTGGAGGAGCTGCACCGCCAGCTGAAGAACACGGCTTCCTACGCCTATCGCAGAAATAAGGAAGAACTGATCAAAAGCCTGAATGAAGAAATGCTGCCGAGACTTATGGAACTTGATCTGGGCATGCTGTTGACCGAGCAGAAAGAAGGCCTGAACGGCGAATTTCTGGCCTGGGTGCGCCGTACCATGCCCTGCGCCATCTGCCAGGAGCCTATGTTCACCCTGTACCCGAAATTCCGTCAGTATAAGGTAAAAAATAAAATCCTGGAGCTGGTTCCGGCCAGACCGGAGATGGAGTTCGCGGAGGTGCGGGAGCTGGCGCGACATTTTATTTTGCATATCGGTCCAACTAACAGCGGCAAGACCTTTCAGGCGCTGGAGCGGCTGAGACAGGCGAAAAACGGAACCTATCTGGGACCCCTTCGGCTGCTGGCCCTAGAGGTGTACGAGCAGATGCACGGTGCCGGAGTGCCCTGCACCATGCGGACCGGGCAGGAGTGCATCGAGGAAGAAAACAGCAGAGTGACGGCTTCTACCATCGAAATGGCTGATTTTGATGAAAACTATGACATTGCAGTCATTGACGAAGCGCAGCTGGTGGCAGATACGGACCGGGGGCATTCCTGGACGAAAGCGATCTTAGGGTTACGTGCAGAAGAGATTCATATCTGCATGAGCCCGGCAGCGGAGCAGGTAGTCTGTCATCTGATTCAGCTCTGCGACGATACCTTTGAGGTACGAAGATATGAGCGCAAAACCGAGCTGGTTTGCGAGGAGAGGCCATTTGCCTTCCCGGATGATGTACAGGAGGGCGACGCACTGATCGCATTTTCTAAGAAATCAGTTTTGGATGTGGCTGGACGGCTGGAGGAAGCGGGTATCGCGTCCAGCGTTATCTATGGAAGCCTGCCGCCGGAGATCCGCCGCCGACAGACTCGGATGTTCAATGAGGGCAAGACTAAGGTAGCGGTAGCTACAGATGCCATCGGCATGGGACTGAATCTGCCGGTACGTCGGATTGTCTTTATGCAGACAGACAAATTCGACGGCGTCAGCCGACGCCCCTTAAGAATTCCGGAGGTCAAGCAGATAGCAGGCCGGGCTGGGCGCTTCGGCATCTACGACAAGGGCTGTGTGAGCGCCCTGGGCGAGCGGGAGCTGGAATACATCCGTACCCTGTATCAGGCGGACGAAGAACCGCTGACGGAAGTGAACCTGGGCTTCCCGCAGGTACTGCTGGATATTGACGCGCCGCTGGATGAACTGATGAAGATCTGGTACTCTGTTACTCCATCGGAGCCCTTCGTCAAAGAGAACATCGACGAGGCCCTGTACCTCTACGAGCAGGCGAAACGTTACAAGAACCAGATTGACGGCTTCGAGAACAAGCATCTTGTATACAAGATGATCACCTGCCCTATCGATATCAAGGATCGCCGGGTTGTCATGCTCTGGCTGGATTACTGCAGAACCTACACGGCGGATGTGTCCCTGGAGAAACCGGCCTTCTACCGGGATCGCAAGGGCGGCATCGCCCAGTACGAGACCTATTACAAACAGCTGGACTTGTACTATCAGTTCTCCCGCCGCATGCAGAAGGAGCTGGACGAGGAATGGCTGGCCAAGCAGCGGGAAAAGACCGAGATGCGGATCATGAGTTACCTGACCCGCGGCAAACAGAACTATATCGCACGCTGCAAATACTGCGGCAGGCTGCTGCCGCTGGGATCACCGTTCCAGGTGTGCGACGATTGCTTTGGGAAGCGCTGAGGCGCTTCCTTTTTTGTACTGTAAATTGGGTAGAAAGGCAAAAAAATTACAGATTGTATTTAGAAAAAGACAAGAAGAGACAAATTTAATACAGGTTATAATACGGATAAAGTTGTACTATAAATAGTGTTAAAAATGCGACAAACATAGACGGGAAATGGTGAAAAGTAACAAAATGACGAGGTTAAGCAAGGAAGTTGGAGAAATAAATTGGTTAATATAACCATATGTTGCGAACGAATGTTAAAAAACAACAAGATAAAACGGTTAAAACAATACAACTTGGTAAAAATAATTTGCTGTATTTTATTGCAAGTTATTTCCTGCCTGAATATAATAAAAGCATCAACAAGGTTACGGACATAACCAAAGCAAAAAAACGAAACAGGGAGGAAAAGACATGAACAAGCTTTTCAAAAAAGTGACTGCCACAGCACTGGCAGCAACCATGGTTCTGGGAATGACAGCCTGCGGCGGTTCCAAGGACACCACAACAGCAGACAGCTCCAGCTCAGCAGCAACTGAGACTCCGGCAGCAGCAACAGACAACAAGGATATCAAGATTGGTGTTTCCATCTGGTCCTCTACCGACGTACTCGGTTCCCAGTGTAAGCTGATTCTGGACGAGGCAGCAAAGGCTCTGGGCGTTCAGGTACAGTATGTTGACCAGGGACACGTATCCGAGAAGGTTACCGCTTCCGTAGAGCAGCTGGTAGCAGCAGGCTGCCAGGGTATCATCATCTGCAACTCTTCCGATACAGAGATGACATCCGCAATCAAGACATGTAACGATAACAAAGTATATCTGGCACAGTTCTTCCGTGTAATCAGCAAGGACAACAGCGCAGACATCTATCAGATGGCTACCGATTCCGCTTACTACATCGGCGCAGTTCATGAGGACGAGCCGGCCAACGGCGAGGCACTGGTAAACATCCTTCTTGAGAAGGGCGACAGAAACATCGGTCTGATTGGCTGGGAGCAGGGTGACGCAACCTGGCTTGGAAGATGGGAAGGCTACAAAGCAGGCGTAGACGCTTGGAACGAGGCTAACCCGGATGATCAGGCTACTCTGTCTGAGCCGCAGTACGCAGGAACAACCTCTGAGGGTGGTTCCAAGGCAGCAGAGGCTCTGATGGCAGCTGACCCGAACCTGGATGCACTGATTCCGGCAGGCGGCGGCGGAGACCCGCTTCAGGGCGCTATCGCAGCTGTAGAGCGTGCAGGCAAGACTCAGGACATCGACATCGTATCCACAGACTTCCTTCCGGACCTGGGAGAGAGACTTGAGAACGGTTCCATGGCTGGTGAGTCCGGCGGACATTACTGCGACCCGCTTATCGCGTTCATGATGGTTTACAACGCAATCAAGGGTAACTACACAGATTTCGCAGGCAAGTTTGAGGACGTTCCGTTCCCGTACCTGTATGTATCCTCTGCGGATGACTACAAGGCATACGAGCAGTACTTTGTAGACCAGCTTCCGTACACAGACGAAGAGCTTGTAGCTATGTCTGAGCTGGATCTGGCAGGACTGAAGGAAGCAGCTGCTAAGGTATCTATCGAGGACGCAGCAGCTCGTGCAGGCAAATAAATTCTAAGGGCTTAGGGTTTGTAGGAGCCGGTGTCGCGCGGCGATACCGGCTCTTATTATCAAAAAAATGAGGTAAAGAGTATGGGTTCTAAAAAGCTGTCGGGAAGTACAAAGGGTTATCTGATTCTGTTGGGTCTGGTTGTACTTTCCTGGGGTATCTTTAAAGTACTGTCACCGCATAACTTCGGTTCCGCAGCCAACATGCTGAACTACTTTCAGGCCAGCCTGATTGCGACCGTAGGCGCGGTTGGATTCTATTTCGTAATGGTAATGGGAATGTTCGACTTCTCCATCGGAGCGAACATCATGCTTTCCGCTATCGTGGGATGCGTATTTGCAACAAAGTTTAATCTGGGTTATGTGGGCCTGATTGCAGGCTGCATTATCTGCGGCGCTATCGTAGGCGTGCTGAACGGTATCTTCTATGTAAAGCTCCGTATCCCGTCCATGATTGTTACCACCGGTCTGGCTCTGATTTACGAGTCCATCGCCAACTATATCGCAGGCGGCGTGGAGCAGACCCTCCCGGCAAACCTTCGAATGTTCGGACAGATGCCGGGCGACATCATTCTGGCAGTTCTGGCCTGTGTGGTAGCTTACATCTTCCTGAACTACACCAAAATCGGAACATATACATACGCCATCGGAAGCAACGAGTTCGTTGCCAAGAACATGGGTATCGATGTAAATAAATACAAAGTCCTGGCATTCATCCTGAGCGGTGCGTTCCTGGGCGTCATGGCAATCCTGACCATCAGCTATGGATCTTCCATGGTGGCCGTTACCGGTATGGCTTCCATGAGCCGTAACTTCGTACCGACCATGGGCTGCTTCTTCGGTCTGGCATTTAAGAAATATGGAATGCCGCTGCAGGCCATTGTCATCGGTGAGTTTGTCATCAATATTATTTTCTTCGGTTTTATCGCTCTGGGCGCACCGACTGCTATCCAGGACGTTATCACCGGTCTGGCACTGCTGATTATCATCACCCTGACTACCAAGGTAACCAAGGGCGAAATCGTGAAGTAATCCAAGGAGGAGAATGCAATGAGTGAAGTAAGATTACAGGTTAAAAATCTTTGCAAGTCCTTCGGTATTACGAAGGCGGTACAGAATGTATCATTTAATGTAAATAAAGGCGAGGTTCATGCGCTGATTGGTGAGAACGGATCCGGTAAATCCACACTGACCAACATGCTGACCGGCATCTACAGCATCGACAGCGGTACCTTCGTACTGGATGGAAAAGAAATTCATCCGAAGAACCAGGTGGAAGCTAATGAAGAGGGCGTATCCATCATCGTACAGGAGCTGGGAACTCTGTCCGGCCTGACCGTAGCGGAAAATATTTTCCTGGGCCATGAGGACCGCTTCGTACACTTCGGAATCAAAAATACAAACGCCATGAACAAAGAGGCCACCGAGCTTCTTCATAAATACGGCTTCGACAGAATTAAGGCCTCTGATATCATTGATAATTATAATTTCGAGGACAGAAAGCTGGTTGAGATTGTAAAGGCAACCTATTTCGACCCGAAGATCGTAGTCATCGACGAGACCACCACAGCTCTTTCCCAGGAAGGACGTGAGGAGCTGTACAAGCACATGAACCGTATCCGTGAGAGTGGTAATACTGTCATCTTCATCTCCCATGACCTTCCGGAGATTCTGGATAAATCCGATACCATCACCATCCTGCGCGACGGCGTCTACATCGACACCGTAAAGAGTGCGGATGTAAATGAGGACGACCTGAAGCGTCTGATGGTAGGCCGTGAGGTAACCGGAGATTATTATCGTGCGGATTACGGCGAGAAGGTATCCGACGAGGTGGTACTCTCTGTAGAGAATGTAACCGTTCCGGGCCTGATTGAAAATGTCAGCTTCGATCTTCACAAAGGCGAGATCCTGGGCTTCGGCGGACTGTCCGAGTCCGGTATGCATGAGATTGGAAAGGCTATTTTCGGCGCTTCCTATGACAGAACAGGTAAGGTGGTTCTGGCGGACGGAACCGAGATCAACGATATCCCGACTGCAATTAAGCACAGTATCGCGTATACCTCCAAGGATCGTGACAATGAGTCCGTAGTCCTGAATCAGAGCATTGGTGACAATATCTGTCTGCCCTCTCTGGATGAGCTGGCTGGCAAAACCCACATGCTCAGCGATAAGAAACTGAAGGAGTTCTCCAACAAGTTCGCGGAGCAGATGTCCGTCAAGATGGTCAACGTGGATCAGTTCGTATCTGACCTGTCCGGCGGTAACAAGCAGAAGGTCGTACTGGCCAGATGGATTGGAAAGGATTCCGACATCGTCGTGCTGGACAGCCCCACACGAGGAATTGATATTAAGGTAAAACAGGATATCTATCAGCTGATGAATCAGATGAGAAAGAACGGAAAATCCATTATTATGATTTCCGAGGAGCTGATGGAGCTGATTGGTATGTGCGACCGTATCATAATCATGAAGGACGGTAAGCTCAGCGGCGAGCTGGAGAGAAGTCCGGAGCTGGATGAGAACAGTCTGATTACGATGATGGTATAAGGAGGCAGTTATGGAGAATCAAGTAAAGACAAATACAGAACAGAAAGAGCAGCAGCTCAAAAAATTATCAAAGATGTCGATGATCCGCGCCCTTCTGCCGATCGCAGGACTGATTGTAGTATTCCTGGTATTCAACGTTCTGACCAACTTCAGAATGATGAATAACATGTCTCTTGTACTTTCTCAGGTATATGTTACAATGATCGCGGCAACAGGCGTATTCTTTATCATGACCATGGGCGGCCTGGACTTCTCCCAGGGCTCTATCTTGGGTATCGCATCCATCGTGGTATGTATGCTGTCCAAAATCAGCATCCCGCTGGCTATCGTAGGCGGTATCGCTGCAGGCGCGGCTATCGGGGCCATCAACGGATACTTCTATGTATGCCGGAAAATTAAATCATTCATCGTAACGATTTGTACCATGTTCCTGTTCAGAGGCTTTATCAAGTACCTGACCACCAATGCGCCGGTCACCGGCTCCGCGCTGCTTATCAACTATGACAGCACAGCGCTGAAGGTTATCTGCACCGTAGTGGTTCTGGTTATCGGTTTTGTACTGTTCCGTTTCACCAAGTTCGGAACCTATTTAAAGGCCATCGGAGCAGGAGAGAAGGCGGCTATGTTCTCCGGTATCCGTACCGACAGAATGAAGTTCCTCATTTATGTACTGGCAGGCGCTATCACAGGCTTTGCGGCATTTATCAATGTTATCAAGGTTGGTTCTGTAACCTCCTCCGGCGGAAATCAGCTGGAGACACAGATCCTGATTGCGCTGGTACTGGGCGGCATGCCGATCTCCGGCGGCGCGAAGGTAAGATTTGAGAATATTATTGTAGGTTCTCTGCTTTACATTGTGCTGAACAGCGGACTGACCATGATGGGCTTCTCCACACAGATGATGCAGCTGATTCAGGGCGTTGTATTCCTGGTATTCGTGGCTGTATTCGCGGACCGTCAGTCTTTGCAGGTTATCAAATAAATCATTACGGCGGAAATACGAGACAAAAGGCGGGGGACAGATATGTCAAAAAAAGGAAGCGCACACAGCCAGGATCTGCTGAAATATCAGAAATTATATAACTGGTGCAGAACGCTGATTACGAGTGGAGTCATCAAAAATAAAGATAAATTTCCCTCGGAAAATATTCTGCAGAAAAAGTTCGGGTATTCCCGGCAGACTGTACGGACGGCGCTGAATCAGCTTGAGGAGGACGGCCTGATCGTCCGCGTCAAGGGAAGCGGAACCTATGTATCTTATGAAAATAAAAATGAGGATAAGGGAAAGCCGCGGGTTGGACTGATTCTGAGCTATTTTTCTGATTATCTGTTCCCGAGAGTATACGACGGAATTGAATCCGTCATGACGGAAAAGGGTTACGAAATTGATGTGGCGGTGACGAAAAATCGTCTGAATGATGAGGCTATGTATCTGGAAGGATTGCTCTCCAGCAATCTTTCCGGGCTCATCATAGAGGGAACGCGTTCCAGCTTCCCAAACCCGAATATCCGTCTCTACAATGAGATTCGAAAGAGAAACATACCGACCCTGTTTATCCATAATCACTATCCGAACCAGAAGTTTGACAGTGTGGAAATGTCGGACGCCCGCGCGGGCTATGAGGCAGCGAAGATTCTGATTCAGAACGGCCACCGGAGAATCGGAGGCATTTTCAAATACGATGATATGCAGGGGATGGAACGCTATAAGGGTTTCATTGAGTGCCTGTCGGATTATGGCGTAAAGTTTGACGACGACTGGATTCGCTGGTATTCCACCAAGGATATGGAGGAGAAGCTGAGTAAGAAGGGACTGATGCGGATGTACCGCAGAACCAAGGACTGCACGGCGATGATTCTTTATAACGACGAGGTGGCCGAACACTATATGGAATTCCTGGAGGACAGAGGCTTAAAGGTTCCGGATGACATTTCGCTGATCTCTTTCGATGACGCGGAGCTGGCTCAGAGCGGGAATGTGAAGGTGTTATCGGTCGTCCATCCCAAATACAATCTGGGACGTGTCACAGCCCGGAATCTGCTCCGCATGATGGAGGATCCGGACTGGCAGAAAAAAAACTATTCTCACCGTTTCCCGGTCACTTTTAACGACGGAAATTCGGTCAGGGATATACGCGGTCAGGCTTAAACCCTGACGCGCGGGAACAGGAAAGTTGGTAAATATTTCAGGAGGTAAAGAAAAATGAAAAAACTTTATTTTGTAGTAGGTTCTCAGGACCTGTATGGTGAAGAGTGCCTGAAGCAGGTAGCGGCAGACGCCCGTGAGATGGCAGAGTTCCTGAATGAGAAGCTGGAAGGAATCGCGGCAGTGGAAGTACTTCCCACCGTAGAGACTTCTGAGATTTGTATCGAGGATATGCGCAAAGCGTCCTGTGACGATGACTGCATCGGCGTCATTACCTGGATGCACACCTTCTCCCCGGCCAAGATGTGGATCAAGGGACTGCAGGAGCTTCGGAAGCCCATGCTTCATCTGCATACTCAGGCCAACGAGAAGCTTCCGTATGACGATATCGATATGGACTTCATGAACCTGAACCAGGCAGCGCACGGCGACCGTGAGTTTGGCTTCATCGTAGCCAGAATGGGTATTCCCCACGAGGTGGTTGCAGGATATTACAAGCATGACGACGTGGTAGCGAAGATTAAGAGATTCGCGCAGGTGGCAAAGGCTATCAACTACTCCAAGTCCCTGAAGGTGGCTTCCTTCGGAAATAACATGAGACATGTGGCAGTTACCGACGGCGATCGTGTAGAAAGCCAGATCAAGTATGGTTGGGAGTGCAACTACTATGCGCTGGGTGATGTGGTAGACATCATCAATGCGGTAACAGAAGAAGAGATCGACGCGAAGATGAAGGAGTATACGGATAAGTATACCATGAAGACAGACCGCATTGATTCTGTTCGCGAGCAGGCAAAATACGAGGTTGGCTTCGAGAAGTTCCTGAAAGAGAACGGCATCGGCGCATTTGCGGATACATTCCAGGATCTGCATGGCTTAAAGCAGCTGCCGGGTATCGCGGCACAGAACCTGATGGGTAAGGGCGTTGGCTTTGGTCCGGAGGGAGATTATAAGATTGCGGCATTGTCCGCAGTTCTGATGCAGATGGCAGAGGGACGCGAGGGAGCAACCGGCTTCATCGAGGACTATACTTACGATCTGACAGAGGGTCAGGAGCTTGAGCTGGCTTCCCATATGCTGGAGGTTCCGGTGGCATTTGCAGCAAATAAGCCGGAGATCGACGTTATCCCGCTGGGTATCGGCGGCAAGGAAGATCCCGCAAGACTGATCTTTGACGGTGTAACCGGAGACGGAATCCAGGTAACCATGGTAGACATGGGAGACCGCTTCCGCATCATCTGCGCGGACATCGAGCTTGTAAAGCAGCCGAAGCCCATGCCGAAGCTGCCGGTAGCCAGAATCATGTACCGTCATAAACCGAACTTCGCCATCGGTACCGCAGCATGGTGCTACGCAGGCGGCGCTCACCACTCCGTAGTATCCACCGCCCTGACCAGAGACGACATCGCCATGTTCGCCCGCCTGACCGGCACCGAGCTTGTCACCATCGGTGAAGACACCACAGAAGCAGATCTTCAGAAATTTTTCATGAAATAAATAACAGGCAATACGATTAGAACCCATATTGCAGGAGACGCCGCCGGATCCGGGAGGATTCGGCGGCGTCTCTGATTTGCGCTCTGTCCTTGTAAAGTACCGCCCGGATGTGCTATAATAGGAACATTAGAAAGCAGACAAAATAAAAAAGTATAGAGGAAAATGAGATGAAAAGAAAGGTTCATTTAAAAGGCCGTCTGAAACGGTATGTGCAGTGGCCGATTCTGATGAGCATTCTGCTTCTGGTGATGAATCTCTGTATGTATCCCATATCGGTAAAGGCCGGTGTGGTCATGAGTGTATTTGTGCTGGTGTATATCGTGATTGTGACGGTGCTGTATGTGCAGAACCGGGCGCAGATCTACGGGGAGCTGGTGTCCTTCGCAACCCAGTACGGGCAGATACAGAGAAAGCTCTTGAAGGAGCTGGCGATTCCCTACGCATTGCTGGATGAGGACGGAAAAGTGCTGTGGGCCAACAGCGCGTTTTTCGCGGCCAGTGAGAAGGGGAAAAAGAATCTGCGGAAATCCATCACCTACTTCTTTCCGGAGTTTACGACAGATTTGCTTCCGGAGGATGATTTCGAGGATACCCGGACTGTGCGGTTCTCTGCGGAGGAACGGGATTACCGGGCGGACGTGCGCAGAGTGTATCTCGATCACATCATGGAGGACAATACCTTCGTGGATGTGGAGGAGGATGACAGCTACCTGATCGCGGTGTATCTCTTTGATGAGACCGAGATGAACAAGTACATCCGTATGATCAAGGAGCAGCGGCTGGTGGCCGGATTGATTTACCTGGACAATTACGATGAGGCGTTGGACACTGTAGAGGAAGTCCGCCGGTCTCTTCTGGTGGCCCTGGTAGACCGAAAGATCAACAAGTATATCTCATCCTTCGGCGGTATCGTAAAGAATATTGAGAAGGATAAGTACTTTGTAGCCATTCAGGAGAAGGATCTGCCTGTCATGCGGGAAAATAAGTTCGAGCTTCTCCAGGATGTGAAGACGGTCAATATCGGAAATGAAATGGCTGTCACCTTAAGCATGGGCTTCGGCTGTGCCGGCAAGACCTTTGCGGAAAATTACGAGTTTGCGCGGATTGCTATTGATTTGGCGCTGGCCCGCGGCGGCGATCAGGTTGTTATCCGGGAGGGCGAGAAGATCTCCTATTTCGGCGGCAAGACCCAGCAGGTGGAGAAGACCACCCGTGTGAAGGCCCGTGTGAAAGCCCACGCGCTGCGTGAGTTTATTGAGAGCCGCGATAAGGTCATGGTTATGGGACACCGCCAGACCGACGCAGATTCCTTCGGCGCGGCCATCGGTATCTACCGGGCGGCCAAAGTGCTGGGAAAGCGGGCTTATGTGGTGCTGAATGAAGTGACCACTTCCGTGCGTCCTATGAAGGCCTGCTTCGAGGATAACCCGGTCTACGAGCCGGATATGTTCCTGAGCAGCGAACAGGCTATCGAAATGATTGACCGGAACACGGTTCTGGTGGTGGTCGATACGAACCGCCCCAGCTATACGGAGTGTCCGGAGCTTCTGACCCGGACGCCAACCATCGTGGTACTGGATCATCATCGTCAAACCAACGAGCAGATTGAAAATGCGGTGCTTTCCTATATCGAGCCCTACGCGTCATCCGCCTGCGAGATGGTAGCGGAGATCCTGCAGTATTTTGACGAAGGACTGAAAATCAAGGCGGTGGAGGCGGACTGTCTCTACGGCGGTATCATCATCGACACGAACAATTTCACCAGCAAGACGGGCGTGCGGACCTTCGAGGCCGCGGCGTTCCTGCGGCGATGCGGAGCGGATGTGACCCGTGTCCGCAAGATGTTCCGGAACGACATGACCGAATACAAGGCCAGAGCCGAGGCGGTGCGCCACGCGGAGCTGTATCACGGCTTTGCCATCGCCATCTGTCCCAATGAGAATCTGGAGAGCCCAACAATCGTGGGCGCCCAGGCGGCCAACGAGCTGCTGGACATCAATGGCGTCAAAGCGTCCGTTGTACTGACGGATTATCAGCATAAGACTTATGTGAGCGCCCGTTCTATCGACGAGGTGAATGTGCAGCTTCTGGCAGAGCGGATGGGCGGCGGCGGCCACCTGAATATGGCCGGTGCCCAGCTGGAGTGCGGCGTGGAGGAAGCGCTGGAGATTGTGAAGCACACCATTGACAAGCTGCATGAGGAAGGAGAATTTTAAAATGAAAGTAATTTTGATTGAAGATGTAAAGTCCCTGGGTAAGAAGGGACAGTTAGTAGATGTAAACGACGGCTACGCAAGAAACTTCATTCTGGCGAAGAAGCTGGGACTGGAGGCGACTCCGAAGAATTTAAACGATCTGAAGCTTAAGAAAGCCAATGACGAGAAGGTTGCGAAAGAGATTTACGAGGAGGCTAAGGCTTTCGGCGAGCGCCTGAAGGAGATGGAGGTCAACGTAACGATTAAGACCGGCGAGGGCGGCAAGATCTTCGGTTCCGTATCCTCCAAGGAGATCGCGGAAGCGGCAAAGGCGCAGCTTGGCATCGAGCTGGATAAGAAGAAAATGGTTCTTCCGAGCCCGATCAAGGTGCTGGGAACTACCATGGTTCCGATTAAGCTGCACCCGAAGGTAACCTCTGAACTGAAAGTGAATGTAAGAGAAGCATAAGATGGAAGAAGCAATCATCAAACGAGTGATGCCCCACAGTATCGAGGCGGAGCAGTCGGTCATCGGTTCCATGCTTATGGACCGGGAGGCCGTGCTGGTGGCGTCAGAGATACTGGCCGGCGAGGATTTCTACCAGCGGCAGTATGGCGTAGTTTTTGACGCTATGGTGGATCTGTTCAGCCGGGACGAGCCGGTGGATCTGGTGACCCTGCAGAATGAGCTGCGTGCCCGGGATGTGCCGGAGGAGGTCAGCAGCATGGAATTCGTGCGGGAGATTCTGGAGCGGGTTCCCACCTCGGCCAATGTAAAATATTATGCCAATATCGTGGCGGAGAAATCTACCCTGCGCAAGCTGATCCGTCTGAACGATGAGATCAACAACCTGTGCTACGCCGGTACCGAGCCCCTGGAAAATGTGCTCGATCAGACCGAGAAAAAAGTCTTTGACCTGGTGCAGCGACGGAACGCGGGCGATTTCGTGCCCATTAAGCAGGTGGTGCTGAACGCCATTGAGAAGATCGAGATCGCGTCCCGCACCAAGGGAAATGTGACCGGTATCGCCACCGGATTTAAGGATCTGGACTACCAGACGTCCGGTTTCCAGCCCTCGGACCTGATTCTGATCGCGGCCCGACCGTCTATGGGAAAGACCGCGTTTGTCCTGAATATCGCCCAGTATATGGCATGTCGAAGCGGCGAGACGGTCGCCATCTTCAGCCTGGAGATGTCCAAGGAGCAGCTGGTAAACCGACTTCTTTCCATGGAGTCCGGTGTAGACGCCCAGAAGCTCCGAAACGGTAATCTGTCCGATACAGACTGGGAACGCCTGGTAGAAGGCGCCGAGGGCGTAGCCCGTTCCAATCTGATTATCGACGACACGCCGGGTATCACCCTGGCAGAGCTTCGCAGCAAGTGCCGCAAGTACAAGCTGGAGAATAAGCTGGGAATCATCATGATCGACTACCTGCAGCTCATGTCCGGCGGAGGACGCTCCACTGACTCGAGACAGCAGGAGATCTCGGATATTTCCCGAGGCCTGAAGAGACTGGCCCGTGAGCTGAACGTGCCGGTGGTGGCTCTGTCTCAGCTCAGCCG
>CAKROP010000001.1 GCA_934373375.1 uncultured Anaerosacchariphilus sp. | reverse complement strand
AGGAACCGGGGCGGGCTTACCCTCAGGAATACGCAGATTTCCCTACTCCTCGCAGGCGGCTTATTCGCGCCTGACCGCCAAACTCGGCCCTAAAGGGCCTCAGACAGTGGCTCCTTCGAGCGCTGCCTAGCCTGCTCGTCCCTACGGGAAATCAGCTACCATTCCCGAGGGTAAGCCCGCCCCGGTTCCTTTTCTCTCCTGACTTTGACTCCGTCGCAATGAAAGGGCAGCATCTGAAGGAGGCCCTGTTTGAGACCCTTCAGGGCCGAGTTGGCCGGTCAGATGCGTATAAGCCGCCTGCGAGGAGTAGGAAAATCGGCGTGTTCCCGCAGACCATATTCATATCCGCTCCCCTCACTGCCTCCCGTTTTGCACTTTATCATCAAGTAGTCTGACACTTTATAGATTTTTTATAAATTATTTTCAAAAAAGTACTTGATCTTTTCTTTCAGCAGTGTTATAAATGGGTACAGAAAAAGAAAAAGGCCCTGTATCAGATATGGAAATGTATTTGATGCCGGGACTTTCTTTTTTGTATTCCATTATTTTGACAACGTATTTTACCAATAGAACTTAGAAGAAAGGAGTCAGATTTATGAACATCAGCAAATTTACACAGAAATCCATTCAAGCTGTAAATGACCTGGAAAAGCTGGCCTATGAGTATGGCAATCAGGAGATTGAACAGGAACATCTTCTGATGAGTCTGCTCCGCCAGGAGGACAGTCTGATTTTGAAGCTCGTCGCGAAGATGGGCATCGACCAGAATCTGTTTCTGAACGGCGTGGAACAGGCATTAAATAAGAGAGTCAAGGTTTCCGGCGGACAGCCCTATATCGGTCAGTATTTAAATAAGGTACTGATCAGCGCTGAGGATGTGGCAAAGCAGATGGGCGATGAGTACGTCTCTGTAGAGCATCTGTTTCTGGCCATGTTAAATGACCCCAGTCCTTCCATGAAGGAGCTGTTCCGGGAATACGGCATTACCAAGGATCGTTTTCTGCAGGCGCTGTCCTCTGTGAGAGGCAACCAGCGTGTAACCAGTGACAATCCGGAGGCTACCTATGATACCTTAAGTAAATATGGTTCTGACCTGGTGGAAAAGGCACGGGATCAGAAGCTTGACCCGGTCATCGGCCGTGACGCGGAGATCCGGAATGTGATTCGGATTCTGTCCCGTAAGACCAAGAATAACCCGGTTTTAATCGGTGAACCCGGCGTCGGCAAGACCGCCGTTGTGGAGGGTCTGGCACAGCGTATCGTGCGGGGCGATGTACCGGAGGGTCTGAAGGACAAGAAGGTATTTTCCCTGGATATGGGCGCGCTGGTGGCCGGTGCCAAGTACCGCGGCGAGTTTGAGGAGCGTCTGAAAGCCGTTCTGGAGGAGGTCCGGAAGAGCGAGGGCAAGATCATCCTCTTCATCGATGAGCTGCACCTGATTGTGGGCGCAGGCAAGACCGACGGAGCTATGGATGCCGGCAATATGCTGAAGCCTATGCTGGCCCGTGGCGAGCTGCACTGCATCGGCGCGACCACTCTGGATGAGTACCGTCAGTACATTGAGAAGGATCCGGCGCTGGAGCGCCGTTTCCAGCCGGTTATGGTGGATGAGCCGACGGTGGAAGATACCATTTCTATCCTGCGTGGTCTGAAAGAGCGTTATGAGGTATTTCACGGTGTGAAAATCACGGACGCCGCCCTCGTAGCTGCCGCTACCCTCTCCAACCGTTATATCTCCGACCGTTTCCTGCCGGATAAGGCCATTGACCTGGTGGATGAGGCCTGCGCTCTGATTAAGACGGAGCTGGATTCCATGCCGACGGAGCTGGATGAGCTGCGGCGTAAGATTATGCAGCTGGAGATCGAGGAAGCGGCCCTGAAGAAGGAGACTGATCACTTGAGTCAGGAGCGTCTGGAGCACCTGCAAAAAGAGCTTGCGGAGCTGCGCGACCAGTTCAATACGCAGAAGGCTCAGTGGGATAATGAAAAGACTTCCGTGGAGCGTCTGCAGAAGCTCCGTGAGGAGATTGAGGATATCAATAAGCAGATTCAGACTGCCCAGCAGAATTACGACCTGAATAAGGCCGCTGAGCTGCAGTATGGCAAGCTGCCTGCTCTGCAGAAGGAGCTTTCTGAGGAAGAGGAAAAAATCAGCAAAAAGGATTTGTCTCTGGTTCACGAAGCCGTTACTGAGGATGAGATTTCCCGTATCGTGTCCCGTTGGACCGGTATTCCGGTGGCAAAGCTGACTGAGAGTGAACGGAACAAGACGCTGCATCTGGATGACGAGCTGCATAAGCGTGTCATCGGCCAGGATGAGGCGGTAACGCTGGTATCCGAAGCCATCATCCGTTCCAAGGCCGGTATCAAGGATCCCACGAAGCCCATCGGTTCGTTTCTGTTCCTCGGACCTACCGGCGTCGGTAAGACCGAGCTTGCGAAGGCTCTGGCTGCCAGCCTCTTTGACGACGAATCCAATATGGTGCGTATCGATATGAGTGAGTACATGGAAAAGTATTCTGTGTCCCGTCTTATCGGAGCTCCTCCCGGATATGTAGGCTACGAGGAAGGCGGTCAGCTGACGGAGGCTGTTCGCAGGAAGCCCTATTCCGTTGTCCTGTTTGATGAAATTGAAAAGGCCCATCCGGACGTATTCAATGTACTCTTACAGGTATTGGACGACGGACGTATCACCGATTCGCAGGGACGGACCGTGGACTTTAAGAACACGATTCTGATTATGACCTCGAATATCGGTTCCTCCTATCTGCTGGACGGCATCGACGAGAACGGCAGCATCAAGCCGGAGGCTCAGACTCTGGTTATGAATGACCTGCGCGCACATTTCCGTCCGGAATTTCTGAACCGACTGGATGAGACCATTCTCTTCAAGCCGCTGACCAAGAGCAACATCACGCGGATCATTGATTTGTTACTGAAGGAACTGAATGAGCGTCTGGCTGACCGGGAGCTTTCCCTGGAGCTGACCGACGCTGCAAAGACCTTCATCGCAGACCACGGCTTCGATCCGGTCTATGGCGCCCGTCCGCTGAAACGGTATATGCAGAAGCATGTGGAGACGCTGGCTGCCAAGTTAATCCTGGGCGGTGAGATTTCCACCGGAGCAACCATTGTGATTGATGTGGAGGGCGACGGCCTGACTGCAAGAGTCAAATAATTTCTGAATGGAAGAACTCGCGGATGACCAAAAGGTCATCCGCGAGTTCTTTTGTAAAAATAAGAATCTTCTATTTTTTCTTCACATACCCATAAATCATCCGCGCCAGCTTCCCGTAATCCAGCGGCTTACTTAAGTGTTCGTTGACGCCCGCTTCCCGGCTTTTCTCAATATCTTCCGCGAAGGCATTGGCGGTCATGGCAAAGATGGGAATGGACGCTGCGTCCGGCCGCTCCATGGCACGTATCTGCTTCGTAGCCATAAGACCGTTCATCACAGGCATCATCACATCCATCAGAATGATATCGTAAGTCCCCGCCGGGCTTTCCCGGAACCGATCGACCGCCTGCTGTCCATCGCTGGCCCAGGTCACGGACGCGCCCTTTTCCTTCAGCATGGCTGCAGCGATTTCCATATTCAGCTCATTGTCCTCTACCAGAAGTACATGCAGGCCGGACAAATCATCCTCTGTATTCTCCGCTTCTCTTTTCTTCTGTATCTCCTCTTTTCCTGTCTGCCGGAAATGAAACCGCAGCTGCACCGCCGTTCCTTCTCCGGGCTCACTTTCGATGGTCACAGTTCCGTCCATCAAATCCGTCAGCTTCTTTACAATCGCCAGGCCAAGTCCCGCGCCTGCAGCGCCGCCGACTGACGAGCTGCGTTCCTGTTCAAAGGCTTCAAAGATATGCTCCTGAAATTCTTTGCTGATACCGATCCCCGTATCCTGAATCCGGAACCCATATTCCGCAGTTCCATCGTTTCCCGGAACCTCCGTTGCAAAAAATATAATTTTACCGCCGGCCGGTGTAAACTTTACCGCATTATTGATGATATTAACCAGAATCCGCTGCAGCTTTCCTTCGTCACAGTGCACATACGGATCCGCCACTTCCTGCCAGATCGTAAGGGCAATTCCTTTCTGTTCGACAGACGGGAAAAATAGCGTTTCCATATCTTTCACCAGCGCCGTCAAATCAACATCACTTTCTTCCAGCTCCAGCTTACCATTTTCAATCCGGGTCAGATCCAGTACGTCGTTAATCAGATTCAGAAGCACCTGACCGGAATTCTTGATTTTTCCCACTGCATTGACTACCTGCGCCTCATCCCCGGGATTCCGGTCAATCATATCCGTGAATCCCAAAATGGCATTGATGGGAGTCCGGATATCATGGGACATATTTGCCAGAAAGATCGTTTTTACTTTTCCGGCCTCAACCGCCTCCCGGGACGCCTTCTTTTCCAGCTCCAACGCTTCCTTCAGACTTTCGTTATAGCGCTCTTCCTCCATGCTTTTCTGTCGATCCGCCATGAAAAGATACGCAAACAGCGTTCCCAGCACCAGACAGAAGGACTGGAACGGATAGGTCATCCACAGGGGAATCAGGTATGTATTAGCCAGAATCGCCGCGAGCGGAATCGTAGACAGCAGCAGGGACTGCAAAAGATACGGCTCCTTTTCGTACATTTTGTGGTAGAGAATATAAATGCCATTTATAAAAGCTTCCAGATAATAGAACAGATTGATGGCCGTAAAAAGTTCAAATCCTCTGCCCCGGACATAGTCTCCCGTGTCTGTGATATACCAGACATAGCCATTATCAGGGGACATTACAACCATGACAAGCAGAATGATAAGCGGAAGCTTCTCCACTATCTGAAACCACCGTCCATGAGGCACATTGATATAACTGCAGACAAACAGCTGCCATATGAACGGCGTGATCACATAGATCAGGAAAAACAGGAAGATAACAATCTGAAACCCCGGCTCCTGATTTCTCCCCTCCAGAAAGCCGGTCGCAAAGCCCGCGTCCAGCAACACATAGAGCACTACTGTGATATCCAGCACCTGATACATGCGCTTCATTTTCTCCTGCTTCATATCGTTGCAGATCTTTACGAATAAAATCAGCAGTATGATGATCATAAATACGGTACTGGTCAGATAATTGGCAACCATTTTTCACGCTCCAAAGACATTGATAGAATTATTGTACCATATTTCAGGTATGAGAAAAAGACTTTTTTCGCCGTCTGTCTGATGGGGAACAGCTTTTCAGCCATCCATAGGCAATGGTGCAAATCATCACGGACAGCAGCGAACCTGCCGCCGTGGCAAGTCCCATGGGCAAGAGACTCATGGGAAACAGCCTTGACATCAAATACGCGCCCGGAACACGCACCAGCACAATGGCCGCAATATTGTGCAGGAAAGACAGCTCTGAACGTCCACAGGCGCAGAAATAACCACTGAAGCTGAAATGAATTCCCGCGAACATACAGGCAAAGATATAACCACGGAAGTACCAGCCGCCCTGCGCCACCACGGCTGCGTCCTTCGAAAACAGACCGACCACCGGATTCGCGATAAACTGAACCAGAACCGCCATCAAAAGGCCAAACCCTGTAGCTATGAAGATGGCGTAACGCAGTGTCTTCCTTGCCCGCTCTTCCTCTCCGGCGCCGATATTCTGGGCGCAGAGAGCCGATACCGTGGACAGCATCGAAGAGGGAACCAGAAACACAAAGCTGATGATTTTCTCCACGATTCCCACCGCTGCCGCATCCGTGAGTCCGCGACGGTTTGCGATAACGGTAATCAGGATAAAGGACACCTGAATCAGACCGTCCTGCATTGCCACCGGAAGACCAATGCGAAGAAGCTGTCCCATGGCTGTGCCCCTGGGCTTCAGATCTGATTTTTTCATGGTAAGCCCGGTGTCCCGCCGCCCAATGGCCCAGAGGGCAATCAAAACACTGACTGTCTGAGACAGGGTTGTACCAAGGGCTGCGCCCGCAGGTCCCATATGGAAGGCTCCTATGAACAGATAATCCAATGCAATATTGACGCCACAGGCGATGGCGATAAAGTACATAGGACTCTTCGAGTCACCCAGGCCCCGGAAAATGGAACTGATCACATTGTAGGCAGTGATAAAGGGAATACCGATAAAACAGATCGTCAGATACTGAATCGTACCTGCCACAGCCTCCTCCGGCGTGGAAATCAGCGCCACAATGGGCCGCACCAGCGCTATCAGCAGCACCATCAGCGCCACCGATACACCCAGGAACAGTACGACGGTATTGCCAATGGCCTCGCCGGCCCGCTTTTTATCCCGGGCTCCTACGGCCTGTCCGATACTGACCGTGGTTCCCATGGCCAGACCTACCAGAATCACAGTCAGCATATGCATCACCTGGCTTCCCAGAGACACCGCCGTGGTGGCTGCCGTTCCGTCAAACTGACCGATGATAAAAAGATCCGCCATGCCATACAGGGTCTGCAGAAAATAGGACAGCAGGTAGGGCAGGGAAAAGTATAAAATGTTGCTCAGCACGCTGCCGGAATTAAAATCTCGCGCTTTCTCACATTTTCTCATCTGAGCTTCACTCCCGTCAGCTTCCAGGCCACAAATCCGGTCGCGCATCCGACCACCACTCCGCCCAGTACATCTGTGGGGAAATGTACCCCCAGATAAATCCGGGAAAATCCAATCAGCGACGCCACAAGGAGCGCCGGTACCCCGATGCTGTGAGGCATGCCAAGGAACATGACCGACGCCACCGCAAAGGCCGCGCCTGTGTGTCCCGACGGGAAGGAATAGTCTGCCGGTTCCCGCACCAGAAGAATCAGATCCTCCAGAAGATGATAAGGCCGCACTCTGGCCACCCAGTTTTTCAATAACAGATTGACTACCAGAAATTCCAGAATCATGGACACGGTGGCCGCCTCGCCCACCCTGCGCCATTTTGGCTGCAGAAGCAGTGCCAGGCAGGCCGCGATGGAGAGAAACCCTGCGTTTTCCAGTGAGGTGATGCACCACATCACCTTATTTTTCAGCGGCCCCCGGATGCTATTCTGCAAAAACATCATGAAACGGTATTCCCATTCAAAAAATTTTTCCATCTCAGATCTCCGTAAAGGTGTATCGCTGTAAAAGCCCGGAGGTATTTACATGATAGACGACAGTTCCATCGGCCAGATCTTCCCGTTCGAAGGTGAAGTCCCGCTCTTTTTCGTGGTGTTTCCTTACATATTCTTCCAAATTATCAATGGGAACTTCCTCAATAAAGACGTCCCGCATCTGATTGTTGGCGCACTCGTTGAAAATCTCATGAACAACTTCGTATTCTTTCATTTGTAAATCCCCTTTCCCGGGCATAGCCTTCGCTCTTTTTCGATGCCCGCCCTGTTCCCGTATAAGACCTCTGCTTAGTACGGCGGCCTGATATTCGGAATACAGTAGACCGCAAAGGAATACAGTGACAATACCGCTGAGGTTCCCAACACAAGCTGAAACCACTTCATCCTCGAAGTCTCCGGCTTCAATGCCGCCGCGTTGGCCGCGAAAATCAGCACCGGAACCATGTAGCGCCCCTGGGCCTGGAAATCAATGAACCAGGCATTGTAGATCAATAGCGCGTAAGACACCAGCGCGCAGAAAAACAGAAGTCCCAGCTTCACCTTCCGCTCCCCGTGTCCCTTTTCCCGGAGCACAGAACCGCAGCAGCCGATGAGATACACCAGATACAGTGCCCCCATCAGCAGACAGTACCAGTCCGGACTGGGGAACTGGAGACTTCCGTAGGTTCCCACAAAGGAACGGAACGTGGTCTTGTGAAGTCCCATTTTAAATAGCAGCTCCGAAAGCCCCACGCCCTTGCCGTAGAGATTGAAGGCCGAGCTCTGCTCCGCAGGCGGTGAAGCCGGATTCAGCTTCGGAATCGCGATCTGCTCCTGAAGCGCAAGGAGTACCCGGTGCCGGTGAACGCCGTAATGCAGAAATTCCGGAATATAACGGATTCCCAGGAACCCAAACGCGAAGCCCGCTACCCAGAGATAGCTGATCAGCCGATTCCTTTTTTCCTCCGCAGGCGCTGTGAAGAGATCCACCAGCAACATGCAGAAGGCGTAAATGGCGAACACATAGAAGTTCTGTTTGGACATGAAAATATTGGAAAACAAAAATCCCAGAAGCAATACCCGCCACCAGTCTGCTTTCTTCACACCCCGGCTGCAAAGCTTCTGCAGCATACTGTCCGGTCTCGCCACCTGATAAAGCACCAGCACGCCCACCGCGTAGTCCATGGCGTCCGAGGTACAGTAGGTATAGAGATACCAGATCTGGGGCGTCAGGAACATGACGGCCAGAAGCCAGCGGTTCTTTTTCAGGTTACAGAAAATCAGATAGAAAAGCCCCGCCGCCATCAGCACGTTGAACAGCCGCACCGCATGCTCAAAGGTAAAAAGCCTCGCGATCTGAGCCGCAAAAATATAGAACAGGTCAAGCTCCGTAAGGCGCGCCGTTCCGAACACGGAATAGGCCGCCATCTCCAGATCTCTTGCGTCCGGAATCTTCCAGTGGGTAATGTAATACTGCACCGAATAGACTGCCTCAGACTCATCGGGGTTCACCAAATCGGAGCCTGTGAACGCTCCGGTCACTATCAGAGCCAGCGCCAGCAGCCCCGCTATATAAAATAACGTATCGACTGCCAGGAAAAACCGTCCCTCCCGCTGCCGCCAGATTTTCCGCACATAGAATTCAGCCGCGGCCCAGACGAGTAAAAGCAGAGGCAGCAGATAAAAAACACCGGTCCGCGCATAGCGCCCCGCCATTTCCTTATAAAACTCCCGGAACACCTCCGTAGTCAGAAGCTGAGAATCATCGCCTGTGATATACAGTCCCAAAGAGCCGCTGTCCGTCTCATACATCTGAACCTGATCGTTGGGCGAAAACGAAGCCAGAAGTTCTTCTCCGGAAAGCTCTCCCGCATAAAAGCCATTGATAAAAAAAGCAATGTCCCTGATTCGAATCTCGTCATCCAAATTGTAATCGATTGGGTCCAGGCGTTTGAAGGTCTGTCCGTCGCGCCAGCGGATATCCCAGAAGAAGAAGCGGGCTTCGCCGGGCTTTTTATCGGCATTCTTCACGCTGTCCAGTCCCAGGTTTTCCGTCGGGGAAGCAAAGACCTTGCAGTGATTGCCCGCCGTATAATCTTCTTTTTCAAAATCCACACGCATTTCTGTAAGTATGACCGGCGGATAAAGCAGAAATCCGGCCAGCACCAGAACCAGTACCAGGGGCTTCCACCATTTTTTCAGCCACGTTTTCATATACTAAAACTCCTTTTACTGTGCCGTATCGTCCAACTGACGCTTCAGATAGAGTCCTACCACACCGGAAAAATTCATAATATTGCGGATGTAGGCGAAATCCCTGCCGAATATCCGCCGCTCCGCCTGCAGATCCTGCTCCTCCCCGGCGAAAACGCCCAGCACGGAGATGCCCTCCGCACGAACCTTTCGCACCTCGGAAGCTGTATCCCGCACCGCATAGTCACCTGCGTAGGGCGCAGGATTCTTGCTGTTGGGCCGGTTCACGATGATGTCGTTGGGACGCCCGTCGCTTAAGACGATGAGAACCTTATTTTCCTCAGGGCGCTCCCGAAGACTGGCGGCAGCCGCCCGGATGGCCAGGCCGTCCCGGTTATTGGACGAGGCGTGAAACTCAAAGATCCGCTTATTGGCCTCCTTCGGGTCGTCATAGTCCCGGTAGCGCTGCATAACCGTATAGTCCCAGAAGGTACAAAAGCCCATGACCCGATGAGGAATCTGTACGCTGCTTAAGGCCTCGCTGATGATATAACCCTGCAGGGCCACCAGGCTCTGACGGCTTCTTTGGGAACCACTGGCATCAATGAGCACGTGAACCACAAATTCCGAGCTGTCCTTTTTCAGCACCCGCTCAAAAAGCTTCTTATCATGGCTGCGGCCCAGCTTCCAGAGTCTTGCGGGCACGATGCTGCCATACTCGCTTTTCACCGTCTCCCGCTCGCTTCGAGCCACCAGAGCCCGGCGCAGGGTGTCCGTCAGCACCTCGATATTCCGCTTCGCCACCCGGGTATAATGACCGTATACCCTGAGATTCTCGCTCTTTGACCGTCTGGCGTACTCGGACTGATAGTTCCGCTTCACCCTATTGGAAAGGATGCCGTCGGTAAAATAGAGGCTGCAGTCCGCATGGGCGCCCCGGCAGAGACTGCGGTTCAGACGCTTCTGCTCTCCGGCGCTTAAATAGGATCGCCCATAATTCAACTCAATGTAGGAGTACATCTTCTCAGCCGCTTCCGCGTCCACCAGCACCCGTTTCATGCGGGTTTCCTTCTTTTCTTCCTCAGAGGGAACCTCTCCGGTCTGGGCCACGGCCTGATTGACCTGATTCAGTATCTGGGTCAGATCCTCCTCTGCCGCTTCCTCCTCCAGATAATCCTTCCAGTTGAATTCCTGTAAATCCTCCATGGTCACGGCCAGCACCTTTTCCAGATCGCCGTGATTTTTTTCAAAATAAGGATCGACTAACCAGTTATACATGGCGTCCGTAACCCGAATGATTTCCATCGTATCTTCGGTGTCCCGAAGGCCCGCCAGCATATCCAGCGCCTGCTGCATCCTTGCCTGCTCATGCCCCGTCTGTCCCCGGACCGCCTGCTGCATCATGCAGATCTTGATCTGCCCCAGGTAATAGGACGCAAGCCTTGTAAAATCATAATCCAGCAGATCCGAAAAAGCTTTTTTCCGAATCTCCGCGACGCCTTTTCGCTCCGCGCTGATTTTTTTGTAAACCGCACTGTCCACCGCAAGCTGGGCCACATTCGTCAGAGCCTGCTCATCTGCCCCATAGTACAGCTTTTTCACCAGATACAGTCCAAAAGCGTTCCGGTCAAAGTACCGGGAAAATGCCCCCTGCTTCACCGCGTCATAGAGAGACACCCAGGGCGACCGGGAGAACGATACGGTATCCAGCTTGATATTCTCGCCGTAGTTACCGCTGACCGTCCAGTACAGGTTCCGGATTCGATTTTCTATCTCATACTGATTTTCGTCAAAATATTCCTGCTCCAGGTTTTCCTGTTCCTTCATGCTGCCTCACCTGTGATTTTCTTAAAATAATTCGCTTCCGGTCCACTCCTCCGGGATCCGGGTCATGACAATGTCACCGATGATTTCTTTTTCAAAAATATCAAAGCTTTTATTCGTAATACCCATGGTCACCGCCGTCCGGGGTGTAAGACCGGAGCGCACCGTCTTAATCGCGCCAATCATGCCGCGCAGATCCAGCGGCTTCGTGGAAATCTCGCTGTTCTGAGCCTTCACCTGCAGGTCGAGAAACAGGCCTGCGAAAGCCCGCAGTCCCGCTTCCTTCGCGTCCGGGAAGTTGGCCCGGAGAATCCGCATCAGTGTGCTTTCCGTAAGCGGCGGCATATCAATGACCAGAAACCGGGACACCAGCGCCTCGTTCAGTTCTCTTGTTCCGGCGTAGCCGTAATTCATGGTTCCGATAAAGCGGGTGGCCGGGTGCAGTTCAATCTTATCATAGCCCGGTACGTCGATGAGGCGACGGTAATCCAGGGTCGCGTGAAGCACGGAAACCGCGTCATTTTTCGCCATATTAATCTCATCGAATACGCCGAAGCCGCCATTTTCCGCACACTGGTATACGGGTCCCCTGCGCAACCGCACCTCATTGTCCACGAAGGTATCCGTTCCGATCAGGGAACTGCTGTCGGTGTTCACATTAAACGAAATATTGTAGGAAGGACGGCCAAAGATCCAGGCCAGATTTTCCGCCAGAATGTTCTTTCCCGTGGCCTTGGAGCCGGATAGCAGTACATTTTCCCCCTGTAGAAGGGCTGCAATCGCCATTTCCAGAATCTCTTTTCCGTAAAAGGGCACCGGAGGCTTCACCAAACGGTTTCGAGCCGCCTCTGCCACCGGATACTGCGCCCGGAATTTCTCTACTTCACGAATCAGCAGGGGATTCACCTGCTGTTCTTCTAAAAAATACAATTCGTTCATATTCGTTTTATTCCTTCTCTATGGTTTTAAGCCAGTGATTTTACATAGGGAACCAGCTCGTCAAAATGGCGGATAATCTTATAATCCTCCGGTTTCAGATCGGTCTGCTCCGGCAGAACCTTCTCCTTGGCCCGGTACCAGACCGGATGCATGCCCGCTTTTGCGGAACCTGCCACATCCTTTTTGAAGGTATCTCCCACAAACACCATTTCCTCGGGCTTACAGCCTGCCTTTTTCACACACAGGGCCATAAATTCCGGATGGGGCTTCTCATGGCCCGCCTCCTGGCTGGTCACCATATGGGTGATATAGGGTGCAAATCCAAATCGCTCCAGCTTCTGATACTGCATCCAGAAGGTCATATCCGTGCCGATTCCCACGCCGATGCCCATTTTCCGAAGCGCCCGTATGGCCTCGATACTTCCCGGCTCCGCCTTGCTCTCTGCAAGCAGAGCGTCCCAGTACAGATGATACAGCTTCTCCACATGGGGAAACAGGGGCTTGCCCCACTGCTCCAGCAGGTTCTGCAGGCGGATGCTGCGGCTGTGGGTGGCTGCGTCGTCCTTTCCCAGACGGACCTTCAGCTCTTCGTTCATCCGCTTGTATTCGCTCCGAAAATACGCTTTGGCAATTCCAAGCTCTTTTTCGGCATATTCCGCCATGCGCTCCACGCCCAGCGCGTGGCCTTTTTCATAGTCATACAGAGTATTGTCAATATCGAACACTACTTCTTTTATCATACGCCGTCTCCTTCTCTTCTCCCGTTCTTACTATATACTATTTTTCCCTTTGAATCCAGTCTAATCCAGCAGAAATTCCGCCAGTACCATGTTGCTCACGTCGATGCCCCGATCGGTCAGCCGGACTCTCCCGTCTGCCCGCACGAGAACCTCTTCCTGTATCAGCTTTTCCAGCACCGGGCCGTATACCTCCTGAATCTCCTCCGTGACCGCCACGCCTCTCATTTCGCGCAGACCCAGAAACATGGTCTCCTCCAGCGCGTCCCGGTGTCTCAGGGGCTCCACGCTTTCGTAGGTGAAATGACCCTTCAGATATTCCTTCAAATCCGTACTGTTTTTATAACGCACCTCGCCAAGCAAAGACGCCGCGCCGATGCCAAAGCCCCTGTAATCGGTCCGTTCCCAGTAGGAGCAGTTGTGGCGGCACTCGTACCCGGGCTTCGCGTAGTTGGAAATCTCGTAACGCTCATAGCCCTTCCCGTGTAAAAATGCTTTCGTGTCCTCGTACATGAGCCGATCCAGATCTTCGCCCGGAAGCTCACTCTCCTGGGGCCGTTCTTCTCCATATCGCTCATAAAAGGGCGTGCCCTCCTCAACGATCAGGCTGTAAGCGGAAATATGTTCTGGATTCAGATTCGTCACTTTTTCCAGGGTGGACAGCCAGCCCTCCCGGGTCTGTCCGGGCAGGGCGGACATCAGATCTATGTTCACATTGGCGAAGCCCAGCTCCCGCACCAGCGCGTAATTCTCCCGGAACTGCTCCCAGGTGTGAATTCGCCCCAGGGTCTTCAATTCCCGGTTGTCCGCCGACTGTAAGCCGATACTCAGGCGGTTGACGCCTGCCACTTTATAATTTTCCAGTTTCTTCCTGTTCAGTGTGCCCGGATTACATTCCACCGTAATCTCCGCATCGGAACGCAAAAGAAGCCGCCGGGAGACCTCATCGAGGATTCCTGCCAGCTCTTCTCCTGCCAGAAGGGAGGGCGTACCGCCCCCAAAAAAGACGGTCGCTCCCTCGTAAGTTTCATTTAAGCTTCCGGCTGACCGGATTTCTTCCCGCAGGGCGCGCACGTAGCTCTCCCGGGTCGTCTCGTCCGCCGGGGCGGAGAGGAAATCGCAGTAGGCGCATTTACGCACGCAAAAGGGAATGTGAATATAAATGCCAAGCTTCTTTTTCATGTCAGCCAATCCTATTTGTCATCCAGCTTCAGTACGCTCATGAAGGCCTTCTGGGGGATCTCCACATTGCCCACCTGGCGCATCCGCTTCTTTCCTTCCTTCTGCTTCTCCAGAAGCTTCTTCTTACGGCTGATATCACCGCCGTAACACTTGGCCAGCACGTCCTTCCGCATGGCCCGGACGGTCTCACGGGCGATGACCTTGCCGCCCACAGCTGCCTGAATCGGGATCTCGAAGAGATGACGCGGAATCTCATCCTTCAGCTTCTCACACATTTTGCGGCCACGCTCGTAGGCCGTACTGCTGTGGACGATGAAGGACAGGGCGTCCACTTCTTCCTTATTGATCAGGATATCCAGCTTCACCAGATCGGCCTGCACATAGCCCTTCATCTCATAGTCGAAGGACGCGTAGCCTCTGGAGCGGGATTTCAGGGCGTCGAAGAAGTCGTAGATGATCTCGTTCAGCGGAAGCTCATATTTTAACAGGGCACGGGTCTCCTCCATATATTCCATGCCAAGGTAGATGCCTCTTCGCTCCTGGCAGAGCTCCATGATGGAACCGATGAACTCGGTGGTCACCATGATCTCGGCGCTGACGAAGGGCTCCTCCATATGCTCGATCTCCGACGGGTCGGGCAGGTTGGACGGGTTGGTCAGATCGATGACCTCGCCGTTGGTCTTGTAGACCTTGTAGATAACGCCCGGGGCCGTGGTCACCAGGTCGAGATTGTATTCCCGTTCCAGACGCTCCTGGATGATTTCCAGATGGAGAAGGCCTAAGAAGCCGCAGCGGAAGCCAAAGCCCAGCGCGATGGATGTCTCTGGCTCGAACTGAAGGGACGCGTCGTTCAGCTGCAGCTTCTCCAGGGCGTCACGGAGATCCGGATACTTGGCTCCGTCTGCCGGATAGAGACCGCAGTACACCATGGGCAATACCTTCTTATAGCCGGGCAGCGGCGCGTCGCAGGGATTGTCACGGTCAGTAATTGTATCACCTACCCGGGTATCCCGGACATTCTTGATGCTGGCGGTCACATAGCCTACCATGCCAGCGGACAGCTCGTCGCAGGGGATAAACTGGCCTGCGCCAAAGTAGCCCACTTCCACGACCTCTTCCTCGGCTCCGGTAGCCATCATGCGGATGGTGGTTCCTTTCTTCACCGTACCCTCTTTGATGCGGCAGAAAATGATAACGCCTTTATAGGAATCGTATACCGAGTCGAAAATCAGAGCCTTTAAAGGCGCCTTCGGATCCCCCGTGGGCGCCGGGATCTTATGCACGATGGCTTCCAGCACCTGAGCCACATTCAGACCGGTTTTCGCGGAAATCTGGGGCGCGTCCTGGGCCTCCAGGCCGATGACGTCCTCAATCTCGTCGATGACCCGCTGGGGCTCGGCGCTGGGCAGGTCGATCTTGTTGATAACCGGGATCACGTCCAGATCGTGGTCGAGCGCCAGATACACATTTGCCAGTGTCTGGGCTTCGATACCCTGGGCCGCGTCCACCACCAGGATGGCGCCGTCGCAGGCTGCCAGGCTTCGGGATACCTCGTAGTTAAAGTCCACATGGCCCGGTGTATCAATGAGGTTGAAGATATACTCCTCGCCGTCCTTGGCCTTATATACAGTGCGGACGGTCTGGGCCTTGATGGTGATCCCGCGCTCCCGCTCCAGATCCATATTGTCCAGCACCTGGGCCTGCATCTCCCGGCTGGTCAGAAGACCGGTCTGCTCGATGATGCGGTCCGCCAGGGTGGATTTTCCGTGGTCGATGTGAGCAATGATACAGAAATTGCGGATTTTACTCTGGTCAAATGTTGTCATTCAAAAATTCCTCCGTTATCTGGGTTAGTTTTATCTAATTCATAAAACGCCAAAAAGCGGGTGCGTAAAAACGCCCGCTTTTCGGTCTATTATCAGCATCCCCTATTTGCATAAGGGCTTCATGCTGTTTAAGCTTATCACAAGTGTGGATGTATTGTGAAGCAGTGCGGAGGTGGTCGGCTGCAGGATTCCGGCTACACCCAGAACGATGAGGCCGGTATTGAAGCCTACGATGGTCCGGTAATTCTTATGAATCCGCTTCATCAGGCCATTGCCGATGTGCTTTAAGGCTACCAGCTGCCACAGATCCTCTGCGCCCACGGTCACGTCCGCGATTTCCCGGGCAATCTCCGCACCGTCGCTGATAGCAATGCCTACGTCTGCCGCAGACAGTGCCGGGGAATCGTTGATGCCGTCGCCGATCATCATGACCTTACGGCCCTTTGCCTTCTCTTCCTCTACAAAGCGTGCCTTATCCTCCGGCAGAACCTCTGCGAAGAACTCGTCCACGCCCACCTTAGCCGCTACGGCTCTGGCTGTCCGCTCACTGTCTCCGGTCATCATGACTACCTTGGAGATGCCTGCGTCCTTCAGGGCCTGAATCACAGCCGGCGCCTCGGGACGAATGGGATCCTCGATGCAGATAACGGCTGCCAGCTCGCCCTCTACTGCCAGATAGAGATGGGAATACTCAGCCGGGAGCGCGTTAAACTTCTCCTCGGTTCCGGCCGGAAGGACACATTTCTCATCGTCGAATACGAAATGATAGCTTCCGATAACCGCTTTCTTCCCTTCTACTGTCGTAGAAATGCCGTGCGCCACAATATATTCTACTTTCGAATGCTTTTCTTCATGGTTCAGGCTGCGCGCCCTGGCGGCGTCCACAACTGCTTTCGCCATGGAATGGGGAAAGTGCTCCTCCAGGCAGGCAGCCAGACGAAGAAGCTCGTCCGGACTCTCGCCGTTAAAGGGAACCACCTCTGCCACGGTGGGGCAGGCCTTTGTCAGAGTACCGGTCTTGTCAAAGACGATGGTATCCGCCTCTGCCACAGCCTCCAGGTACTTACCGCCCTTGACGGTCACATGCTCCGCCCCGGCTTCACGAATGGCTGACAGGACCGAAATCGGAATCGCCAGCTTCAATGCGCAGGAGAAATCCACCATGAGTACGGCCAGGGTCTTCGTCATATTACGGGTGAAAAACCAGGTGGCCGCCGCACCCGCCAGGGTGTAGGGAACCAGCTTGTCAGCCAGATGCTCTGCCTTGCCCTCCACGGATGATTTCAGCTTTTCAGACTCCTCGATCATGGCCGCGATGCGATCATACTTGCTTGCGCCGCTTCCCACTTTGACACGGATGGTCAGCTCGCCTTCCTCCAGAACGGTTCCGGCGTAGACCGACGCTCCCGGAGCCTTGGCCACAGGAACAGATTCACCGGTCAGGGAGGACTGGTTCACCATACCCTCGCCTGCTTCTACCGTTCCATCAAATGGTACCACATTTCCCATATGGATGACAACCAGATCTTTTTCCTGAATGGAAGAAGAATCCACCAGAACCTCCTGGCCGTCGCTTAAGAGCCACACCTTTTCAATGTTCAGGGACATACTGCGAGCCAGATCGCCCACGGACTTCTTGTGGGTCCACTCCTCCAGGATCTCACCGATGCCAAGCAGGAACATGACAGAGCCTGCGGTATCGAAGTCGCCCCGGAATACGGACACGCCGATGGCGGTGGCATCCAGTACCGGAACCTCCATCTTACCATGGGCCAGGGTCTTCGCGCCCTTCCACAGATATTTCCACGATTTTACAAATGCAATGCCGGCGCGGATCGGATAGGGCAGAAACAGCTTGCTTCCCGCGCGCATGATGACACTGTTCACCAGCTTCTCCCAGTACTCCTCATTCAATGCTCTGCCGGAGCTTTGGAATACCGCCTGGGGAACGTTCACATTTTCATAACGGAAGTTCCGAAGAGCCGTCAGCACCTGCTGCCGATCCCCCGTATAATAAACCACGATGCTCAGAGTATTGCGCTGTATTTTTGCCGAAGTTACAAAATCCCGTGTGTCCAGATAATACTGAAGAGTATCCGCCTCTTCGATGCTCATACGGCGTACGCAGGCCTGAACACGGATTCTGCCTCTGATTTCATGCTTAATGATGAACTTCATGGATTTACGCCTCTGTCTCCTCAGTTGTCTCTGCAGCTTCCTCTGCCTCAGCGTCTGCCACGACTGCTGCCTCTGCGGCTGCCTCGCGCTCCTCATTGATCTGCTTTGCGCCAGCATAGATGTCCTCTGCGTTCTCCTGGATCACAGCTGCAGTCTTCATGACGCAGCTCTTCGCACGAAGTACGGCTGCGGTGCAGTTAGTATATACATTCTTAGCGTCATCGCTTGACAGTGCCTTGATACCTGCGGTGCCAAACAGCACACCTGCAGCGAAAATTCCCGTCTTCTTCCAGTCAACATTCTTTAATTTCAGCATTATAATTTCCTCCTCTTATCCGTATGCTTATTGTTTATGAACCGTATTGGTTTTACAATGTCCGCAATGATGTCTTCGTCTTTTATCTTTTGGACAGGCTAATTATAGCATGCTCTTTTTCAAAGGCAAGACTAACCGTTCTTATTGATAATTTTTGTTGATTTAGCCGCGAAAAACTCATTGACATTTCGGTTAGTTTATGCTATTTAGGATTGCCTAACACCTGGTAAAGCACCTCCGCCAGGGGATCCATTGCGTTCATCATTTCCTCCAGGGTGTTGGTCTGAGCTCCGGCTTCCACAAGCAGGGACTTGGGCCGCAGATGCAGGTTGTAACGCAGACTCTTCAGATAGATTTTGCGGCTGACACCCGGATAATACTTTTCACAGGCAAGCTTTAGCTGCAGAGACAACGCCAGATTTTCCCCGATATAAGGATTATACAGATAAGATATGGGACCGTTCCGTCTGCTGTAGCTTAAGCCGTTGAAAAACATGAACTGGGCCGTGGGTTTTCCGTCCACCTCAGTCACCAGATGGGTGCCTTCATTTACACCATCCCGGTGCAGATCTATCAGCACTTCGATGGACGGATTTTCCGCCAGAATCCGCTTCACATCCTCCGCTGCCAGTGTATAGGCACGATTCCGATCCAGTTCGCCGTCCATGTAATCATAGACATTCGTATTATGTATCACGTTATACCCAAAGCGTTCCCGCAGGATTTCCGTCAGGCGGTCGCCAACGCCTACGATGGTGGTGCCTACGTCACCCTCCACGGAATCTGCAAAGCCCTCCTGAGAATGTGTATGATAAATCAGAATCTGGGGCGCGCTGCTATCCTGCTGCAGGGTCATGTCCATGGAAAGCAGGGCGCCGGCATTCAGAAGATCGCTGCTGATATCCGTGTTGCTTTCTATTATATAGAAGTTGTTTTTCAGGAAATCAAAATCGGAGAGCTCTGCGGCGCTGTATTCCCGCCCCTGCACGGAAGGTTCTGACGGCACTTTCCCCTGATCTGCTTTCGGCTCCCCGTCCGGTTCCGGTTTTGTCGCCTGCTGATTTTCTTCTTCCACCTGCTCCGCCAGGTCGAAGGCCTCTCCGGTCTCCTGGTTGATCTCGTTTTCATCATGGACGCCGCCCTGAATCAGGATTTCATAAGCTGCAGTGCTCTCGATGGCCGGGGTGTAATCCTGCTGTCCGGCCAGAAAACCGTAGAGGGGAATGATGCTCACCGCGCGCTCCAGCACCCATTCCTCCAGACTGTCTGCTTTGGTCCCGCCGCCGGACGCCGTGTAAACCAGGGCCGGATACAGGGTTTTCGTGGCCGCCCGCTGCAGATCTCCTTCCATCTCCAGAAGACCTGCTTTCCAGATATAAGAGGCCTTTCGAAGGGGCCTGACTCTGACGCTGCTGCACAGGATGTAGAGTCCCATGCCGGCGATCAGGAGCCAGACCAGGCCATTTATGGCTTTTCCGATTTTCCTGCTGCTTTGTTTTCTCACGCGTTCATTCCCCCATACTGTTTTCAGTATATGAGCCACCGGACACGCTTATGTCAGGACAGGGCTAAATTCAGGGCCTCGGAAATGGTAAAGCCTAAGCGGCGGATCATCTCGTCCACGTTCTTCGGAGTTACAAACATACCGTTCAATCCCGGCGGCACGCTCCTTCGATCGCCCGTGGCGTCGTAGACGATGGTTGCCGCGTCCACCACGGTAGGCACACCGATGGCCAGCACCGGGACACCAATCGTCTCCTTTGACAGACTGTTCCTGTGATTGCCCACGCCGGAACCGGGCTGAATGCCTGCGTCGGACAACTGGATGGTCCGGTTCAGGCGCTTGCTGCTGCGGGCCGCCAGGGCATCAATGACTATCACATAATCCGGCTTTGTCTCGGCTACGATACCCTGCACCACCTCCAGGGTCTCCATACCGGTCTGTGCCATCACACCGGGAACAATGGCGCTGACCAGATGCACCTTTTCCTTCGCAAACGCAGTCTTGCCATATTCCCGTACCACATGACGGGTAACGCGCAGATGACCGGCCACCTCCGGTCCCAGGGCGTCCGGCGTCACTTCCCGGTTGCCCAGACCCACCACCAGCACAGATTTCTCATTTTTCACATCCAGAAGCTTTTTCAGATATTCTGCCAGCTTCTCCGACACCTCCCGGTGATAATCCTCGTCCGGCTCCGACATCCGGGGCGCTTCCAGTGTAATATAGGTACCGATGGGCTTTCCCATGGCCTTCGCCCCATTTTCCGTCTGAATCCGGACTACCGTCACACGGATGTCCCGCCGCTCGTCATAGGACTCTTCCACGGCTACGCCACGAATTTCCACATCCTCCTCAAACCGCTCTCTGGCCTCCAGCGCCAGATCCGTCCGCACCTGAAACTCACTCATCCCGTTTCCTCCTGTTTTCTTGTCTTACGCTATTTCTTTCTATTTTTTGCGATTTTTTCAGAAATATGTATTGACATAACGTTATTCCTGTCCTAAAATATATGAGTATGTTTTGTAAAGACGTCCGTGTCCGGCTTTTACGGAACATGTAAAAATAAGCTTATTTTAAAACATGGTTTGGAGGTGTACGGATTGGCTAACATTAAATCTGCAAAGAAGAGAATTCAGGTTGCCGAGACTAGAACAGCCAGAAATAAGGCTATCAAGTCTGAGGTTAAGACCGCAATCAAGAAAGTAGACGCTGCAGTTGCCGCAAAGGATGTTGAGACTGCAAAGGCTTGCTTAAAGGCTGCTATCGCTACCATGAGCAAGGCTACTTCCAAGGGAGTTTACCACAAGAACACAACTTCCCGCAAGATTTCCCGTCTGACCAAGGCTGTAAACAGCATCGCTTAATTGAGATAGACGAATCTTAAAAAGAGACCCATTCCGTCATTTGGGTCTCTTTTTTATGGAAATGAGGTGTCTCCTATGAAAATGCTGGCGGAGGATATCAAGAACGGCAATTTCAAAACCGCCTACCTGTTCTGCGGGGAAGAGGCTTATTTACGCAACCAGTATAAGAACCGGCTGGCGCAGGCTCTCTGCGACCCTTCCGACACTATGAATTTCTCCCGCTTTGAGGGTAAGAATATCATCCCGGCGGAGATTATCAGTCTGGCAGACACCCTGCCTTTTTTTGCCGAACGGCGGCTGATTCTCATTGAGGACAGCGGCTTTTTCAAGAATAAATGCGACGAGCTGGCCGACTACCTTCCGAAGATGCCTGACACCACCTGCATCATCTTCGTGGAAACGGAAACAGACAAGCGGAACCGGCTCTACAAAGCCGTTCAGAAGCAGGGCCGCGTCATTGAATTCCAGACCCAGGACGAGCGTACCCTGATGAAATGGATCCTGGGCACCCTGAAAAAGGAAAATAAAAAAATCACCGAGTCCACTCTGCAGCTCTTTCTGGAGCGTACCGGCATCGATATGGAAAATATTTCCACAGAGCTGGAAAAGCTGCTCTCCTACACAGAGGGCCGGGACGTGATTACCTCCCGGGATGTAAATGACATCTGTACCGTACAGACCACCGGACAGATTTTTGAGATGATCCGCGCCCTGGCTGAAAAGAATCAGAAAAAGGCGCTGGATCTCTACTACGATCTGCTCTCCCTAAAAGAGCCGCCCATGCGCATCCTGTTTCTCATTGCCCGCCAGTTCAATCAGCTTTTACTGGTCAAAAGCCTGGCTGCTAAGGGTTATGATAAAGCAGCGATTGCTTCCCGGGCAAAAATCGCGCCCTTTGTGGCCGGAAGATGCATGACCCAGGCGAAAAGCTTTACCACCGAACAGCTGAAGGCCGCCGTGCAGGACTGCGTGCAGGCGGAAGAGGATGTGAAGACCGGTAAGATTACGGATACGCTCAGCGTGGAGCTTCTTATTATGAAATATAGTAAATAAATTATGGAAATTAAATTTCGTAAATTAGAAAGAGTTCGCTTTCTCCAGCCAAGAATGCACCGGTGCAGGAGCGAACTCTTTTTATCCTAAGTTTTTCTTTTTTATTATCCCTTGTATTTTTTATAAACATGCACGCTGAAGTCTTTTCCGTCACTTTCTACCGTAATCGCTCCACACTCTGTCGTCTGCAAAATTTTGCTGCCCGCCGCATCCAGCCGTTCCAGCGCCTCCCTGTGCGGATGTCCGTAGGAGTTATCCTTTCCGCAGGAAATCAGGGTCAGGCGCGGCTTCACTGTCTCTAACCACGCTTCACCGCAGGAAGTCCTGGAGCCATGGTGTCCGGCTTTCAGAACCGCAAAGCCGTATGGAGGCCATTCCTTCCCGCCATGCTTCTGCTCCCGCTCCATGATCTCCCGCTCTCCCGTCTCTTCCAGATCCCCCGTCAGCATCACCGAAAACTCCTGATACCGAAGCGCCAGCACCACAGAGGCTTCGTTCACATCCGCGTAAACCTCCGTCCCATCCGGATGCAGGCAGGTTAGTTCTGTCAAACCATCCCGCAGCACCGCCCCTTTCTCAATTTTCTGCACTGTCACGCCGCTTTCCCGGGCTTTTTCCATCAGCCGCTGCCCCTTTTCCTCTTCCATGGAGCGCCCGGATAAAAGCAGCGTACCAATCCGCAGACCGCCGGGCTCCGACGCAGCCTCCAATAGCTCCTTTATGCCGGAAATATGGTCTTCATCCGTATGGGTTACCACAATGTAGTCCAGTCTTCCGACTCCTTCCGATTTCAAAAAAGGCAGAATCCGATAGGTTCCCACCTTCGTCACACTGGTACTGCCGCCGTCAATCAGAATCGTCGTTCCGGCTGCGGTCCGCAGGTAGATGCCGTCACCCTGCCCCACATCCAGCATCACCAGCTGAAGACCTGAATGCAGCCGCAGTGTCAGGAAAAGCATCAAAATCCCAAGCACTGCCGCGCTGCCTGCCTGCAGGATCCGCCGGTGCGGCTCCGCCCGCTCCGCTTCTTCCTGCCGGAGATCCGGATCGTTTATCTGCCTCATTCTTCGTTTTTTCCGCTCTTTCAGCTGATAACGCCAGAACAGAAAAACAACCAGTCCTGTGTAATATCCCGCCATCTGCCAGATCTTTGGCTGTCCACAGGTAAACACCGCTCCGGGAAGCCGAAGCGATGCCGTTCCCAGCCGCTCATAGAATTCCAGAATCGCCCCACATAGAAAAGCCGGAGCACGCGCCGCGCCCGGCAGCACAAAGCTTATCCCCACAGTCAGAATTCCTGTGAACATCACCACGGACATCAAAGGAGTCACCACCAGATTTAACAGCGTCCCATACAGCGGAATTTCGCTGTAAAAATATTCCAGTACCGGCAGGGTCATCATCTGAATCGAAAGGCTCAAAAGCAGCGGCTCCACCCGTTTCGCCCATCTGCGGTTCTTTGGCAGAAATAATGCTTTCAGGGCCGGGAAAATCAGGCCGATGCCTGTCACGGCCCCGAAGGACAGCAAAAAAGAGGCGCTGCGCACATACAAGGGCTGCCGCAAAAGCAGCAGAATTGCCCCAAAGGCCAGGGCTGTCAGCATATCATAGCTTTTCCCCAGCAGCTCCCCGATTATCAGAAGCGCGAACATCACCACAGCCCGACAGGCAGAGGTTCCCATACCGGTCAGAAAGCCGTAAAACAGTACGACAAAAAGAGAAAACGCTCCCGAGCTTCGCAGAGAACCGCCCATTTTCCTTAAGAAATGGTAAAGCGTCATGCCGAATACAGATACATGCAGGCCGGAGATAGCCAGCAGATGGGAAATGCCGCTTTTCTGGTACAGGCTTTTGGTCTCCGCCTCCAGATCTGTCTTATTTCCCAGCAGCACGGCCTCCAGGACGCCGCTTTTGTCCACAGGAAATAAGCCTCGGACACGGGCGCTTAGGCTCTCCTGCAATTCATACAGTAATTGCGCCATCCACCGCACATCGTCCCGGATGACCGTCGCATCCTTCGCATAGCACAATAGCCCGATTCCCTTTGTCTGATAATAGAGTTCCGCGTCAAACTGCCCCGGATTGGTGGGGGCTTCCGGCTTTCGTATTTTAAAATGATTCTCAATTCGTATGGTATTGCCGATAGAAACTGAAGGTTCGGCTTCGAAGGACACCAGGATGATCCCGGCGTCCGGATAATTGGTTTTGGTAAGCCAGACGGTCATGCCGCCCGGTTCCATCCGGCAGATGGTGCCGGTGAGAATCTCTGGATGAGCTGTGGCATCCGGTGAAGCTTTTCTGAAAAGCTCCGCCGGAAGACACAGCAGCACCACTGCAAGGGCAAGCGCCGTCAGACATAAAGGCCGCTTTCTTATTTTCATTCACTCCAAATCGTATTCACAGAACTGCTAAAATGACCGATTCATGCAGAGGCTATTCCCCCTGTTCGATAATATCCAGATTCCGCTCATAGATGGTATCCAGCTTCATGCTCTCCTTGTAGACCAGATCCGTCTCTCCATTGACCAGAATCTGTACCTTGCTGATTCCCGACAGCTCCGTCAGGGAATCCACAATGGAGTAGATGGTAACTGCCTCTGTTACATTGTATCCCTGCTCCAGGAAGCCATCGTTCAGATTTACATAACAGATTCCATCCTTCGTAGAAATGCTTAAGATCTTCGTACCGGACGGCAGAGTCGGATAATCCGTATCCCTGGATACCGGACCTCGAATCAGACTCTCCACCACCAGCTTCTCCACAGAAATATTACTGCTGCCGGTCACATTGACCTTTTCCTTCACCAGCTTGTCCCCGCTCTTATTGGCAAAATACAGGGTCAGTGTGGTGACGGTCTCCTCATTGATGGCGTCGCCGGTGTTTTCCACAAAGCTGTCCGCGTTCATCTGTCCCACCGGATTTTTGTTCAAATCCATCAGCGGATTATCCCCAATCAGAAATGATACATACTCCACATCCGGAATCTGGCAGAGCGTCCGCACCACCGCGGAGCGGCAGAGAATCTCCCGAATCCAATCCATATCCTGATAAGCCGGATCGAAATGCAGGGTCAGCTGTCCATTGTCCAGCGTATAATCTGTCACAAAAATACTGTCTGTCAGCACAGCTTCCAGGGAACCGCCCTCCGGCGTCATGGCAAGTTTCCTGAGCAGCTCCTGAATCAATCCGTCTGTATCCTTTGCCTCCGGCTGATAATTCACTGTCGCCGTAGCCGTTTCATCTTTATTCAGATAATAGATCTGATAACCGTCTTCGTCTGTTTTTGCCTCTGTATTTTCCTTTTTCTTACAGCCACCCAGCAGTACCAGAATTATTAAAAGGCTCAGAAGCCCCCACAGACGGATATTCTGTTTTCTCTTTTCTTTCATTCCTTGCTCCTGTCTCAGGCAATATAATTCAGCGGAATTCGTACCGAGAAGGTGGTTCCCACACCCACCTCACTGGATACCTTGATAGCCCCTTTGTGAACCAGCACCGCGCTTTTCGCGATGGCCAGTCCCAGTCCTGTTCCATCTATCTCACTGGAATGGGACTTATCCACCCGGTAAAACCGCTCAAAGATATAGTCCAGGGATTCCTCCGGGATGCCCTGGCCGGAATCCATAATCTTCACATAGAAGAACTTGTGATCTGCGTCCAGAGACACGTGTACCCAGCCATTTTCCTTATTATACTTAATGGCATTCTCCACCAGATTCGTAAAGGCCAGAGACAGGCGGCTCTCATCCACTTCCGCCGTCACAGGACGGAAGCTCTCCAGTACCACCTCGATATTCTTTCTGGCCGCGATGGGACGAAGTCTTTTTAAAATCAGTTCCAGCAGGTCATTGATATCCACTTTCTCGATGTTCAGACTGGCTGCCTTCTTATCCATCTTCACCAGGGCCAGCAGATCGGTAATGATCTTATTTTCCCGCTCAATCTCCTCAGCGATATCGCCCATAAACTCCTTGTAAAGCTCGTTTGGTACCTCGTCCTGGGTAAGCAGGGAATCCGCCAGCACCTTCATGGACGTCAGCGGCGTCTTCAGCTCATGGGACACATTGGACACGAACTCCTGCCGTGATTCGTCCAGGGTCCGCATCTGCGTCACGATTTTATTGAACTCCTCGGAAATCTCCTCCGTCTCCGCATAAGTCTTTACCATCAAATCCTCGTTGGAATGACCGCTGGAAATCTCATGGAGTCCCAGAATAATCCGATGAATGGGCCGCACCAGCAAAATGGACAGCAAAATAGCCGCCATGGTCAGCAGGATGCCATACACCAGGGTAAATACCCAGGTATTGCTGGTCAGGGCATCCAGATTATCCCAGATGCTGTCCGTGGATACACTGACCAGCAGTACGCCCTGCACCTTGTTGGAATCTCCGGCGCGTACCGGCACGGTCATTTCAATAAACCGTTTTTCCGACAGCTGGTTCGTGGTTTCCCCCTTAAAGCAGCGGATAACCTCCTCTGATACCACATACTTATTTTCAATCAGACCGTACGTATCCTTAATAACGCGGAAATCCTGATCAATGATAATGATCCGTCCGTCGTAAAGACTGGCCAGCTGAGCCAGCTCGCCGTCGATCAGCTCCGTGGACGGATCCTCCATATAATTATAGCTTAATAACTGATTGGATAAAATTTTACACTGATTCTGCACCTCCGTGCTGCGCACGGAGATGGCCCGATCCCGATAACTCCTTAAGATACTGGCCGACATCAGAATCATGGGAAGCCAGCCCACTGCCAGCAGCACCAGCAGGATCCGAAATTTCAGACTCTTAAAATATGTAAATACGACTTTATGCCTGGAAATAATAACCCACACCCCACTTCGTATGAACGTATTTCGGCTCGCTCGGATTGGACTCGATTTTCTCGCGGAGTCTCCGGATATGGACATCCACAGTCCGCACGTCGCCCGGGTATTCATAGCCCCAGACCGTATTCAGAAGATTCTCCCGGCTGTAGACCTTGCCCGGATTCAGCACCATCAGCTCCAGCAGGTCGAATTCTTTGGCCGTCAGATTAATCTCCCGACCGCCGATAAAAAGGCGGCGGCTGTCCAGATCGAGCTTCAGATCCGCAGCTTCGACCACCTTGCCCTTTTTCTCCTTTTCCGTACTGCCGGTACGCCGCATAATGGCCTTCATGCGGGCCTTAATCTCCAGAATGTTAAAGGGCTTCGTGATGTAATCGTCCGCTCCATACTCCAGTCCCAGAATCTTATCCATATCATCGCCCTTGGCCGTCAGCATGATAATCGGCATATTGGAGAACTCCCGGATCTGCTGGCAGACCTGAAAGCCGTCCAGCTTCGGCAGCATCACATCCAGGAGTACAATATCATACTCCTTCGCTCTGGCATATTCCAGCGCTTCCTCGCCGTCGTAGGCACAGTCCACTTCCATATCATCCTGTTCCAGACTAAACCGCAGTCCCTTCACAATTAATTTTTCATCGTCGACAACTAATACTTTCTTTCCCATGCTTCCCGCCTCGTTATCTTTTTCTTATTCTGTCTCAAACCGTTATCTGGTCTCTGATTTTGTTAAAAACGCCCTCTTTAATACCCGGGATATTCATCAAATCCTCCGGCTTCTGAAATCCGCCCTTTGCTTCCCGATAACGGATAATCTCCTTTGCCTTGGATTCGCCGATCCCGGAAAGTGTCATAAGTTCCGCCTCGGTGGCCCGGTTCAGGTTCACTAACCCAGATGTTCCCTCTGCCTCGGCTTCCTCAAGCGTCTGCGCCATTTCCACCGAGGGTATCTCGATCTTCTGCCCGTCAGATACCGTCTCCGCCAGGTTCAGATACGTCCCGGCCGCGCCCTCCGTCATACCGCCGGCTGCCTCCACCGCGTCGGTGATCCGGCTGCCCTCCGGCAGTTCGTAGACTCCGGGAGATCTCACCTCTCCGCAGACGTAAACCCAGACAGACGCTGCCGTTTCCTCTTCCGGATCCGCCGCCTCCGCTGTCGTCCCTTCCGTCACAATCTCCTCCGCCGCGCTGTCATAGACCGCCGCCTTTTTCCCGCAGCCGATCAGGCACAGCGCAAGCAGAACCATCATCCAAAGAAGCTTTTTTCTTTCCTGTCGATATCTCATTTTTCCGCCTTTCTGAAAATAGGCGGGTCCCCTCCGATACAGACTATCTTCATTTTAGCGGAGATTGGGCAAGAATACAAGTTCTTTTTTAGGTCATAAAGGCTGCGTGATACACTTATTTCTGTTTATCTACTCCCACTGGAACACTGCGACGCCCACGATGGCTGCCGCCATGCCAAGCACCTTCCGCCAGGAAAAATCAGCCTTTTCCACGCCAAAGATCCCTGCCAGCTCAATCAGATAGGCCGCCAGAAGCTGAGCAATGACAATCAGCATCACCGCCTTCGCAGGCCCCAGGGCGTCCATGCTTTTAATGACTGTAAATGTGATAAAGGCTCCGATGACGCCGCCCAGCAGCATGTACTTCGGCGTCACCTGAAGAATGGTCAGCGGGTTTTTCCGGTCCGACAGCCCCCAGGCAATGAGGCAGGTAATAAGGGCTGACAGCTGCACCCAGGCCGCAGAGGTCCATATACTGCTCACCTTTGTGACCTCCGTATTGAAGACGCCCTGAACGCTCATCAGCGCCCCGGATAAAAGGGCAATAAGAAATCCAATCATGGCAAAGACTTCCTTTCCTGTTCTGTAAGTAAGGTTTAGTCTTTCCATGACTGGATGTTCTTATTCCTGTATTATTCCGTTGCCTGAAGCTGGGACATGATTTTCCGGGTTACGGAATCCACTTCTGTATTGACGTCATTGCCCTTCCAGATATTCGCAAAGGCAATCTCCATCTCGATCCAGTAGTTGCTTAAATCGGTCAGCTTCGGAACCTCCACGGAATTCTCGTACTGGTCAAGCAATACCGACATCTCCGGATTTTCATAGCTGACACCCAGGCGCACCGGCATTTTATTGGACATGGCATAAAGCTCATCTGCCTTGTCATAGGTCAGGAAACGCGCAAATTCCTTCGCGGTATCACGCTCCTTGGAATAAGCATTGACTACTACAGAGTTGGTGACAGACAGTCCCTTGGTGGACAGCTCATCCGTCAGGTTCGGCACCTCCGCGATGCCATAGAAATAGCTGTCTGACGCCGCGTCAATCTGGGCAATGGCGTCGGTCTTCGCGATGGTATACACGGTCTTGCCGTCGATGAACTCCTGCAGCACATTGTCCGTAGTAACCTCGTCCGCGTCAATGGCAAAGAAGGCGTTCAGGCTCTGGTAGTAGGCCAGGCAGTCTTTGACCTCCTGGGCATCCAGAGAAACCTGCGTGGGATCATCCCCTGTTTCGCCGCCAAGGTTTACATAATTTGATATAAAGAAAAAGTTCGAGAAAATATCCGCCACGTTCCATTTGAAGATATTTTCCACCTTCTCTGTGGCATCCGTCGCCTCGTAATTGTCCGCGTAATCCAGAATCTCATCGATGGTGGACGGGGCGCTGTCTGCATAGTTCTTATTGTACAGCAGAAAACAGGTCTCAAAATAGAAAGGATACGCCATCAGCTTTCCGCCGCAGGTGGCCGCGTCAATGGCCTTCGTCGGGAAATCCTTCGAAAGCTCCTGCTCCGTAAAGCTGTCATTTTCCACCGTCAGTCCTGCCAGACGCGCTTTCTCCAGAAGCTCGCTGGACACCACAAAAAGATCCGGGCCGCCCAGATCTGAGATGCTGGCCGTGTTGATATGCTCGATATAGTCCACCGCCGTAACAAGCTGCAATGTGACATCCACGCCGGTCTGCTTTTTATAATCAGCCGCCGTCTGCACCAGATAGCTGTTCAGCTTCTCGTCAGTATACCACAGAGTCAGCGCTTTTTGCTCCATGTCCTGCCCGGCCTCCGCCGCCTCCTTCTGCTTCTGATGATAAGAAAAAGCCACCTGGCCCATCTGCGCAAATACAAGCAGAACCACCAGAATGGCGATGGCTCTGCGATAAATCGTATGTCTCATGTGTGTAAAATCCTAACCTTTCACCAAAGCCCTTTCAAGCTTCGTAACCATTTCATCTACATGGTCCTTTGTGATGACAAGGGGCGGAACCAGACGCAGCACGTCACTTCCGGCTGTGATCACAATCAGACCCTCATCCATAGATTTTAACACAACTTCTCCTACAGGTCTACCCTGGATTACAAGTCCCTGGATCAGTCCCTTGCCTCTGCGGGCTGCGATGCAGTCGTACTTATCCACCAGGGCGTCCAGTTTTTCCTCAAGATATGCACCAACTTCCTTTACATGATCCACAATATGGTCCTGCTCAAAGATATCCAGCACCTTGGAAACCGCCGCGCAGACAAAGGGATTGCCGCCGTAGGTGGTGCCGTGATCGCCCGGTACCAGAGAGCCTGAAGCTGTCTTCTCATCCAGCACAAAGGCGCCCACCGGAACGCCGCAGCCAAGGGCCTTGGCGCAGGTCATGATGTTCGGCTTCACGCCGTATTCCTGCCATGCGAACAGGTAGCCGCTCCTGCCCATACCGCACTGGATCTCGTCCAGAATCAAAAGCGCGTCGTGCTCCTCGCAGAGGGCCTTTACACCTTTCAGGAACTCCTCCGTAGCCGGGTAAATACCGCCCTCGCCCTGAATGGTCTCCAGAATCACCGCGCAGGTGTGCTCATTGAACTGAGCCCTTACACTCTCCAGATCGTTGTAATCAGCGAAACGGATGCCGCCGATGAGCGGACGGAAGGGCGCCTGGTATTTCTCATTGCCGGTGACGGAGAGGGCTCCCATGCTCCGTCCGTGGAAGGAATGGTTCATGGCGATGATCTCGTGATCATTTTTTCCGTCCTTCAGCCACGCGTACTTGCGGGCCGCCTTAATTGCGCCCTCGATAGCCTCGGTGCCGCTGTTGGTAAAGAATACCCGGCTCATGCCGCTCATGCGCACCAGCTTGTCAGCTGCCTCTGCGGCCGGCTCATTGTAATACAGGTTGGAGGTATGCATCAGCTTATCGATCTGAGCCTTCAGCGCCTCATCGTAGCCCGGGTAATGATAACCCAGGGCCTGTACCGCGATACCTGCCGCGAAGTCCAGATATTTTTTGCCGTCGGTGTCGTAGAGATAGACGCCGTCGCCGTGATCCAGTACCACCTGATACCGGTTGTAGGTGTGAAGCACGCTCTCTTCCGCCTCTTTGATAATCGCCTCTTTATTTTCCATCATAATAATTTTCCTCTCCTTCGCCCAGGATGGCAGTACCGATTCCCTTGTTGGTAAAGATCTCCAGAAGCAGGCAATGGGCAATTCGTCCGTCCAGGATATGCACTCTGGATACGCCGTTTTCGATGGCATCGATGCAATTGTTGAGCTTCGGAAGCATACCGCCGCCGATGTTGCCATTTTCGATAAGCTCTCTTGCCTCTTTTACATGAAGCTCGGAAATCAGGGTAGCCGGATCCTCCGGATCTCTGCGGACGCCCTCGATATCAGTCAGGAATGCCAGCTTCTCCGCATGGACTGCCCGGGCAATGGCGCAGGCCGCATCGTCGGCGTTAATATTGTAGGTGTTGAAGTCCTTGTCCATTCCCACCGGGCATACGATAGGCAGGAAATCCTTCTCCAGCAGGTCGTAGAGAATCTGGGGATCCACGTCCGTCACCTCGCCCACGAAACCGATGTCCTCGCCCTTGGAATACTTCTTCTCCACCTTCAGAAGACCGCCGTCCTTGCCGCTTAAGCTGACCGCTTTGACGCCCAGCTCCTCGACTAACTGCACCAGGCTTTTTCCAACTTTTCCCAGCACCATTTCCGCGATTTCCATGGTCTCTTTGTCAGTCACACGCAGGCCGTTGATGAATTTGGGCTCCATGCCGACCTTGCCCACCCAACGGCTGATCTCCTTGCCGCCGCCGTGTACGATGATGGGCTTGAAGCCGACCAGCTTCAGAAGGGTGACGTCCTGGATGACGCTGCGCTTTAGGTTCTCGTCCACCATGGCGCTTCCGCCGTATTTGACTACGATGATTTTCCGGTTAAAACGCTGGATGTAAGGAAGAGCCTCAATGAGGACCTTGGCCTTCTCCAGGTAGGTGTTCATTTCTTCTTCTCTGCTCATAATCTTTACTCCTCTGTATCTTAAGAACGATAATCCGCGTTGATTTTCACATAATCATAGGTCAGGTCGCAGCCCCATGCGGTGGCGGTGGCGTCGCCCATCTTCACGTCCGCGATGGCTGTCACCTCCGGCTCGGAAAGGATCCTGGTAGCTTCTTCCTCGCTGTAGTTTACTGCCACGCCATTTTCAATGATCTGGATCTTACCGGCTGCGCTCTCGAAGAACAGATCCACCTGCTCCGGGTCGAACTGAGCTCCGGAATAGCCCATGGCACACAGAATACGGCCCCAGTTGGCATCGTGACCGTAAATGGCTGCTTTCACCAGGCTGGAAGTTACGACTGACTTACTTAAGGTCACAGCCTGCTCCTTGCTCTCGGCTCCCACGATTTTCACCTCGAAGAGTGCTGTCGCACCCTCGCCGTCGCCTGCCATTTTCTTTGCAAGCCAGGTGTTGACGGTGTTCAGCGCCTTGGCAAATGCTTTGTAATCTTCATTTTCTTCTGTGATCTCCGGGTTCTCCGCCATGCCGTTGGCCAGCACCAGCAGGGTGTCGTTGGTGGAAGTATCGCCGTCCACGGAAATCATATTGAAGGTGTCTTTTACATCATTGCTTACGCATTTCTGCAGCATCTCTTTGGAAATATTCGCGTCGGTGGTCACGAAAGCCAGCATGGTACACATATTCGGATGAATCATGCCGGAGCCCTTGCACATACCGCCCACGGTGACGGTTTTTCCGCCCAGCTCCACCTGGACCGCGATTTCCTTATTGACCGTATCGGTGGTCATAATCGCCTTGGAGGCTGCGGTTCCGTGCTCCAGGGTGCTGCCCTTGGCTTCCTTTAAAAGGCTGATGCCCTTTTTCAGGCGATCCATAGGAAGCTGCATGCCAATGACGCCGGTGGACGCCACCAGAACGGCATTTTCGGGAACGCCGAGAACCTTGGCTGCCTCCTCTGCGGTCTCTTTACAGTAGCCCATGCCCTCCTCGCCGGTGCAGGCGTTGGCGATGCCGGAGTTTACGATGACTGCCTGGGCGTAGGGGGATTCCTTTACGATTTTCTGATCCCATTTCACCGGGGCTGCCTTTACGATATTCGTGGTAAATGTACCTGCCGCGTGACAGGGCTTTTCGCTGTATACCAGGGCCATGTCGGTCCGTCCCTGGTATTTGATGGCTGCCGCCGCTGCTGCTGCTTCAAAGCCCTTTGCCGCAGTGACGCCGCCCTTGATTTCTGTGATATTCATAATGCCGTCCTCCTCTTTATTCGTTAAATGCTTCGATATTTTCTTTATTTAAGACAAAATCATAGTAGTTCAGATCGAGCCTTTGCGTCCAGCCGATGCGGTTCCAGAAGGCGTTGCCGATGTCGTTCTGGGTGAAGGCAATCAGGGAAACCTTGCTGATCTGCTCCTCTTTCAGGGCGTTCATGGCAAATACTACCATGGCCTTGCCGATGCCCCGCATCCGGTAATCCCGGTGGACACACACATGATAGAGACAGCCCCGGCGTCCGTCGTGGCCGCAGAGGATGCTGCCTACCACCTTGCCGTCT